>NZ_FWZT01000028.1 GCF_900177345.1 Pseudobacteriovorax antillogorgiicola | reverse complement strand
GCGGCAATGGTACTGCTCTAATAAGAGTGGGAGAGTAGCTCGACGCAGCCTAAAAATATAAAAACCCTCTGGTCTCGCGATCAGAGGGTTTTTTGCGTTCACGAATCATCATTGATTAGGTCATTGTGATAGGCCTACCAGCCAGTTGCTGCATTTATTCCAAAAAATCGATAAAATGGTGAGACAAACTCAGGCCATGATGAAGGTTAGATATGAAACTGATCTGTGTACTGCTCCTAGTGTTCGCTAATGAAGTGTCTTATGCTCGGATCAAGCTGTTGGTGGGGGATGGCAATCAGAAGCCATTTATCCTGAAGAACCAGGTTGGGCTCACTCAGAGAACACTCCAGCTCTTTAATCGCCTCCAAAGCAAGTTTTTGTTTGATCATAGCCCCTTACCGGTAAAAAGGATGCGGGTGATGGCCAAGAACGAAGAAATCGATTTGGTAGCTTACGATAATCCAGCGTGGGGGTGGCCTAAGGGTAAGCTAGCCCCCAGCCAAGCACTTCTCCGCAACCAAGATGTATTCATTACAAACAAAAACTTTCAGGGTCGTGAGGTTTTTAAGCGCCTGGGGGAGGTCCCCATCGTTACAGTTAGTGGCTTTCATTATCGCTTCGCCAATTACCAGCATGGCCCCGACATCGTCGAAAAGTATAAAATGATTGAAGCTATTAGTGAGTCTAATGTCTTGAACATGATTTTACTCAATCGTGCTCCGCTCGGAATTATATCGACCTCCTATTTAAATTACACGAAGGTTTTCGAATCAAGCTCATATGAGCAGATCCTCATTGGCAAAAAAGAAGATCAATCATACAAAAGGTTTTTTAACGTGGTTGCGGGAGCTAAAATAAATCTTGAAGAATTAAATGCTATTATTGATAAAGCTATCGTTAGCGGTGAGTTTGAAAAGTTATTCCAATCATTTGGCTTAAAGGATGATTTTTTATCGCGAAACCTCTGATACATAATTTCACTATATACTCAGTCAGTGAAAGGATTTGAATGAAGCTTTGCTTTGGGTTGCTATTAACTTTACTAATGGTAGCGACAGTGAGCTTTGGATCAACCGAATTGGTCATGGGCTCGTCTTCAAGCGCAGCATTTTTTGGTCTTGAGGTGAAGATTTACAAGGCACTTTCGGATCGCCTCCCCAATATCAACTTTAAAGTAGTGCACTTGCCCTTAAAACGATCTCTATTTATGGCCAATCGAGGTGAGCTGGATGGTGATGCTGGTCGAGTCTCGGAAATTAAAAGAATATATAGTGTGCCTAATGTTATAGTGATTTCTGAGCCTATCTTGGAGCTGGGCTTATACGTGGTTAGGCGAAAGGACTCCTATCCTGTAGTTAGCTTGAATGAGCTGAAACGCTTCAATATTAGCTTCCTGCGCGGGATGATCTTGCTCGAACACGTGCTGGGCTCGAAAAAAGCCTACCTCGTGAATGACGCTAGCGATGGCTTACGAGTATTACGCGCTGGAAGGATCGATTACTATATCATCGATGGGATAAAGAAGCCGCCTTCGCGACCCGAGTTTGAGGGCCTAATTGTTGATCCAAAGCCAATCAAAGAGATACTCCTTCATCCCGTACTTCACGATAGCCATAAGGACAAGGCAGCAGCCATAACGAAGGCTATTGCCAATATGAGGTTGGACGGTAGCCTAGCCAAGATTATCGAGCAATCAAGTCTATAGAAACTGTTCGCCACAGGTGAACAAAAGATTTCCGAAAGTGCGAAACGTTTATTGTCTTTCTTGGTCTTCAATTGTTATGTTCCCCCCCTTGCAAATTTTGCCATAAGGCAAGCTAAAGGAGGAAGTCTATGAAATTGATGTCTGTAGCTCTAGGAGCGGTTCTATTTACTAATATTGCAGCTGCGAACACGGTACCATCAGAGAAGCTTCTAAATGTTGCATCTAGTCAGCAAGATGATGGCTTTAACCGTGAAACCATTTCAGCAAGTCGTGGATTCTATGTGAAAGCAGATTCCCATCGCATCCAATATCTAGGGCGATTGAGTCGAGACTATCAGGCCCTCGTCAGTATGAAACTCAAAAGCTTGAACATGAAAGCGATTTCTGAAGTTCCTGTGATCAAGAGTGACGTTGCACTCAAAATTCTGACTCCTGGCTGGGGCGGGACGCTTTATGAAAATGAATTCTTCTCTTGGACTACAACACCCGCATTTGAGAATAATGAACTTATTCTAAATGATGTTGAAAGTGTGTTTGGCAATAACCCAGGTGATGAAGTCGTTTCAGACGTATTTGTTTCGATCTCGACGACAGATATTCCCATGTATGTGAAAAATATCTCTGTTGAATTTACTACTTATACAGACTAATCTTGTCGCTTAATCAGTTCTGAGCTGTATCACGAAAGCAAGATGAATCTTAGCGGTTTTGTCTTGCTTTTGCAGCTCTACTGATATTGAAGCGCCAATATCTTGCAAAGCTGATTTAATGGCTGCGAGACCCATACCCTGACCAGAGATGGAACTAACAGTTTCTTTAGTTGTGAATCCAGGATGAAAGAGTAGATTCAAGATATCTTGTTCAGAGCGTTGACTGCCAGTTATAAGGCCTAGCTCATCCACTCTCGCTTGAAAACTAGCAAGATCTAAACCCTGACCGTCGTCTTCAAATCTGATCATGGTGATTCCTTGGTCCTTTGAAACCCGAATATGAATTTTTCCTATTCGGCTTTTGCCAGCCAGCAAACGAGTCTCATCAGGTTCGATACCGTGATCGAGTGAATTTCTCAATAGGTGGAGTAGGGCTCCTTTTAATACTTGAGCTTCCTTATTCCCAATTAAAATATGGCCGGAACTATCGATGACAATCTCTGATGGGGCCTTACCTAGCTCAGCAGATATTGAAGGAATCTGTTCAGCCACTTCATTGATAATCTTAGTGATGGCTTTGTTTGATCCAGATACTTCTGGAAGTTCGTGCTGCAACTCTCGAACTAAAAGATTAAGTTGCGGATCACCGAAATTTGATTTCTCCTCAAGAGTTTTGATTAGTAGGTGTATTTTCTCCAGAGCTTGACCTTTATCTTGTAAGCTATTGCGACGAGATAGCCCTAGTCGTTCTTCACTTAAGTAGCGATACCGCTCAATAATTTCTTGCACCTTCTGATAGGATGTTAGCATGTTCTCCTGATTCCATGAGTTGATGCTCTTGGTAACATCTTTGCAAATTTGCTCGGCTTGGTGAATTTGGTCGGTTAATAGCTTTAGTTGATGAGATCGAGCAAATGCTTTCAATGAATGATAATTGATAAAGATAGCCTTCAATACGTCATGGCCCCCCTTGGGGTTGTTTTTGATAAGCCTGAGAGTTTGCTTTTGGAGTTCAAAGCAGTAGTCGATGAATTCGAAAAATACGGGCTGCGGTATCGATAGTATTTCTTCGATACGTTCCATTTCTTCCTTGTGTAGGAGGGTCTCGTGCTCTAATTCCCTTAGTCCAGTGATATCTCTCACTACCACGAGGATTTTTTCGGTGATACTCTCTTGATTTTCGATGCTTTGCCAATTCAGCTCTAGTATTTTATTACGGTAGACGACCTCTGTTGGTAAGTGGCTACTGTTGATGGCAAAGTTCATGGAAAGCTCATTCAAGGAGCTCCGTAATACACTATCTATTTTAGCTAGTTCGTCGGATGATAAGTTGGTCTCCTTTAAGAAAAGCTCAATCGGTTCTCGCCCGCCTATATCCGAGTGACCTAGAACTGATTCCAGGTGCTTTGAATAGTGATCTTCGATAGTCCCATCAGGCAAGACAGTGAATATTCCATGATTGATGTGTCTCATCACTGAGTCTATGTGTCTTGTTTTTGATTCGACTAGCTCTTCCACAGTGCCTATATATCGCTCAAGGCTGATGTTTACGATTCTTAGTTTTTCTCCCATGGAAAGTGAGAGCAAGAACCCCTCAAGGAACGCGCCAATCTCTACGGCAAGCAGCAATGCGGGATGTTTGGTGATAATCCCAAGTGCTGATAAGGCAAATAGTATAGTGGCTATCAAAATCGCTGAAAACGCGATCAGGTAGAAAATAGCTTCTTTTCGTTTTTGGCTGGCTAGATAAGTGGCGATAATCAACTGACAGATATAGATGGACAAGGATAGGAAAGTTAGCACAAATACTGGATCAGAGCCGGAACCTTCTAAGTAGAGAAACACTGTGGCAACTAAGATCAAGCAAAATTTAACAAACCGATCGGTTCGCGGAAAGCTCGAAAGCCTTAAAAAGTTGCGAAAGAATAGTAAGCCAAACACAAGACAGAAACAGATGCTAATATTGAATATCGGCTTCCAAAGCACAATATTGTCATCAGGAAACAAGGCAACCCAAAGGTGATTTTTAAAAAGAAGAAATAGAAATGCGAACATCATATAGCCAACGTAGTAGAGATACGTTAACTCTTTGGATATAAGAAATATGCAAAAGTTATAGAGAATTAGAGCTATAAAAGACCCAAAGTAGACTGCATATAGAAGATAGTAAACGTTCTTCTGTGCCCTGAATTCACCGTTTCTGAAAATCTGAAAGTTCAGGGAATTTGGTGAGCCGTTATTGCGAATAAAGATAGAAACTTCCCCTTGGTCGGAGCGAATCTCAAGTGGAAAGACGAATTCGATGCTAGGGTCAGGGTTGGGGCGCGTGGATAGGGGATAGACTGTTCCTGAACGCATGGTTTTTAAAAGTGTCCTGGAACTATCTAAGACATAGATTGTGATGTCATGAAGAAAACCTTCAAAGTACAGCTCGACGAGTTTTTTTTCAGCATTGCCCGTGTACTGGAGCCGAGCATGGTACCACACTGGGGTGCCTATGACTCCAAAATTTGGAATGGCCTCATCAGACAGGGTGAATTTGCCATCATTCTCGGCCGAAATAATATCGGTGAGCGTAGGCTGGCCGGTTTTTAGATACTGTTGATCATAACGATCTCGTAGGAATTGGAACTTTCTTTCTGTAGTTTCTAAGGCGAAGAACTCCCCTGTGTCAACTGCCATGGGCTTCACTTGATGAGGGGATACAAAGTAGGCCAGATCACCTGCCTGGGCTTCATAGTGGTGAAGACTATCGTCAATTTTGATCAGCGTTTGTGCAAAACTTGAGGTGGACTTTCCCCAAAGAATCAGACAGACGATTGGGATCAGGTGTTTCATGGCTTTCTCTCAGGTCGAACGGCGCCCATTCTCACTGTCGGAAAAAATGCTCAAGAACAGGCCTACAAAATTTGCCTAGTACACCATATGAATCGCCTTCTGACTAGTGCCTAGTCGATTTGAAGCCTCGGCGTTGTTGACTTTGTCACTCGCTCGCCACCGTACCCAGCATGTACTGTCTCCTTGCTCGCTTCTTGTCGCCTAGCCGAGAATTTAAATCGACTAGGCGCTAGTATCTTAAGATTTGGATTTTTGAGGGCTCATAAGCTGTAAAAGAGGCATACCTTTCCGTGGTCCTAGCATCGCGATACTGGTAAGAACTCCTGCGCTCAATGCACCTCCCACGCCACAGGTAACGAGGTCCTGCCCCGTAAAGTACAGGTTTTTGATCGAGGGTCGTGCTCGGAGCCAACGCTGCTCAAAACGCTCGGGGGTATGATCGAGGCCATAGATCTCGCCCCGAGAATAGCTACAAAAATGTTCTGTTGATAAAGGAGTTGAAAGCTCAGTATAGTCAACTTTACCTTTTAACTGAGGAAGTTTTTCGTAAAGGGCGTCTAGTAACCGCTCTGTAATAGATGACTTAAGTTCGTTGTATTCTGCGCCACGTTTCTGCCAGTTCTTTTCCTTCCAAGGCTCGAACCATTCATAAGGCGCAGGAGCGACGATTTCAATCGTACTTCTTCCGGGGTAGTTCGTTTCCCAGTCTGGATCTTTGCTAGAAGGGAACGAGATGTAGACAATCGGAAATTCTTTGCTTGTCCCATTCTTAAAGGCTTGAACATTGCCGTCATGGTCGCGGTCTCGATAGACCCAAAGGTTAGCATTATCGAAGCCTAGTTCAGCTCCATTCGCTTTGATGCCGATATATAAACAAACATGGGAGAAGGATGGGCTAACACAGTCTTCCTTGTATGTGTAAGGGTTATCTTCTTGGCTTTTGGATTCGATCAGATTCGAATACGAGTTACTAATACCGATGGCGCTGACAACTCGTTTAGCCCTAATTTCCCTGCCATTTTCAAGAAGGACTCCACAAGCTCGGCCATCTTTTATCAAGACCTTTTCGACCCCAGCATTGGTGATCACCTGTCCTCCGCTTTTCTGGATGACAGGCTCAATGGTTCTTGCGATGGACGATGAGCCGCCAACAGGGTAGTTGCCGCCAGCTAAAAAGTGTTTGGCAACCGTTGCATGCATTGCAAAGCTAGATGCTTTGGGTGGGAGTCCATAGTCACCCCATTGACCAGTAAGGACGGCGATGAGCGTTTCGTCCTGTGTCATGCTTCGAAGAACATCATATGTTGATCGCTTGGCAAGCTTCAGGTAGTCCCTAGTGAGTTTGTTATATAGAATCTTACTGAGCCAGATAGGAAGTGTCTTTTCCATAAAGTAGCCAGAGGATACCCGACTTACTTGCCGAATCATGTCAACATATTGCTCAATAGCTCGCTCCTCCTTGGGAAAGTAGCTCACCATACGCTCTTTGAATTGCTGGGGGCCAGCAACATAATCATAGGCATCAGGACCTAGATAGATTCGGTCGTAAACAGGCGGCATCTCAGACCACTGAAGGGCTCCATCAGAAACGTAGTCGAAAACTCTTCTCATGACAGAATGCTTTCGATGGACCTCGCCAATATAGTGAACACCAACATCCCACTCATAACCTTTCCGCTGGAATGTATGGGTGAAACCTCCGGCCGTGTAGTGTTTTTCAAGAACTAAAACTTTCTGCCCCGCCTTGGATAGGCAGGCGGCAGTCGCAAGCCCTCCCATTCCCGAACCAACCACAATACAATCGTATTGGTCATCGATTGAAGCTCGATGCCATGCTGTTCCAACATTCATCCCTGACCCCTTTCCCGTAGGCGCTAGAGTTCTTCTTTGATTGACTTGCCTACGAAATAGCTACAAGATGATGTTGTCGGCGTCAACATAAGACTTGAATTTTTCATTTTAAACTCAGAGAAGATAATGCCCGAGCAATACCATCATGGTCAGTTGAGACAGGCCATGCTTCAAGAAACACTGAATATGCTAGCCCGTGACGAAGCTCACCTTATCGGCTTTCGCGAACTCGCAAGGCGCCTCGAAGTATCCCGTGCGGCACCCTACCGTCACTTTCAAAGTATTGATGAGCTTTTTGCGGTGGTTGCCGAAGAAGGCTTTACGACCTTTGTTGAAAGCTTAGAAAAGGTTCAGCAACATTCCTACGAAAGTTCGAGAGAAGCCCTTGCTTCCCTAGGGCAATGCTACGTACACTTTGCTCTCGATCATCCGGCCCACTATAGATTGATGTTTGATCAGCGCTTCTACCATTCAGATGACTACCCAAAAGTCAAAGCTCTTGCTAAGCGTGCCTTTTCAATTTTAAGGGATAAAGCAGTGGTTATGGCGCGAGACGATGAAACGGTGGATGAAGTTGAACTGGCCAGTGTAGCTTGGGCTTGTGTTCATGGTCTAGCGCAACTAGTAATAGATGGGCAACTTAGTCATATTCCACAAGTTAGACAATTCGTGAACCGTTCATGTCGTCGTCTTGCAGGTTTACCAACAGATCATTCAGCTCAATGATCTAGTGGGCTAAGTGATTCATCTTCAAACTCAGCTTGCAGGGTTTCATTTGGAAAGTCATCGTCGTCCCCAGCTGCTCCGTCATCGCAGTAAAGAGTTTTTTGGTTGTCGACAGCCAGGCACTTTCGAACTCGATCTAGATAGCAACGACATTTCTCATATTCAGGCCAGTGCTTCAGTGATTGATCTAGCCAATCCTTGGCATCATCGTATTGAGAAAACCGTAAGTAGCCAAGACCAAGATTGAAACAGACCAAGGCTTTTACATGGTGATCGGAGATGTAGCCCAGGGCTGCTTGGTAATGATTGATACCACCTTCGAGGTCGCCGCTTCTGATCAAACCGACCCCGATGGCATTGAGGAGACCAGCGAATGTTTCGGGAATATTACTTGGGTTGTTATGTTTGAAAAAATGATCAAGCTGATGGCTCAAAGTGAGTCCGTGTTGGGCATCCTCTGAGTCAGGATCGATTGCGGCGGCACGGTTGAAGTAGTGCTGGGCTTGATCGGTGTCTAACTCTTCCAAGTTGAGGCGGCCTAGATCGCAAAGACGTTCTAGGTTGTTGGGCGAACGATCAAAAGATCGCTTCAGGTGTTTTTCGGCCTGTTGCACATCGCCTAGGCCTAAGAAAATCTTCCCTAGCTCGCAGTCTACATTGAGAGCACCTGGGCGATACTGCTGAGCCCGAAAAGCAAATCGAGAGGCCTGTTCGAAGCTAAACATCTCTCTGAGGAGGCGCGAACAAAGTAGAAGCATTGGGACGGGCCTTGGGCAACTGTCGAGAAAAACTTCAATCTTCTGATCTAGGCGAACCATATCTTGTTCGTCTTTGAGATCCTGAAGAAGCTCGGCGACATTTTTTTGCTGCTGAAAAAACCATCTTGCCTCTGAAAACACATCTTTTACAGAACGAACAAGTAACTGAGCGCGAAATGGTTTAAGCAGTGGGCTCGTGAAATTGAACTCTTGCATAAGATTGAAGTCAGCTTCCTGAAGGTAACCGGAAATTATCAGCATGGGAATGTGACGGTAATGAGAATGAGATCGGAATCGGTTTACCAGACGAAGCCCGCTCAATTCCCCGGCGAGACGCCAGTCTGTGATAATGAGATCGAAAGTCTCTTGCTGCGCCTTCTGCCAAGCTTCCTCCCCTGACGTACAAAAATAGAAGCTCACATAGGGAAAGGTGTTTTTGATTGGATCAGCTATAACAGAGTGGATCGTCGGGTCATCTTCGATGATGAGTATTCGGCTAGGAGTATCTGAAAATTCAAACTTGGGGGGATTCTCCGTTATTTGGTTTTGGACCTCTGTCATAGCTAGTCCTCCTTCATTAGCCTATACTTCTCCATCGGATTCTTCAGGTATCCTTGAGTAGTATTCAAAAGAGGTTGAATTTTAGTGCCTTATGAAGACTATTACGATACTGATGAATTGCAAAAGCTTTAATTAAGAAATTTTAGGAGCTATAGATGATGTCTTGAAACAAAAATCTTACCAATGGTATCGATAAAGAGATGAGCGAGATGAACTGATATTCCGCCATCTCGTGTTTAGGACACACAATCCTGCAGAGCTGTCAGATCGATAAACTGGGCTGGAATTGAGAGAACGATTGAAAATTGGTAGAACTCCTGGTCTTCGATTGCTGGTGGCTCTAGCTTCAACGAGACCTGGCCACGGTTTTGTTCTAAATATTGTCGGACAGCGTTCATGCCGACGCCGCGGCCCGAGATCTGTGAAACCTTCTGAGCTGTTGAGAAGCCGTGGGAGAAAATAAGCTCTGCAATTTCATCTGCAGTAGAGCCGCTCTGAATCATTCCGCGCCGAAGCCCCCTATCACGGAGAGCAGTAATATTCAGACCTCGTCCGTCATCACGGAGTTGGATTGTTATGGTACCAGATTTTTCAGTTGCTTCGATATAGATTGCACCCTCTTCAGGCTTTCCAGCATCTAGGCGTTGAACTCGATTTTCGATCCCATGGTCGAGGCTATTTCTTAGGATATGAATCAGGCAGTTGCGAAGAAGAACATCTTGATCGTGGGTAATAAAAATATCGTCTGTCTGTATAGATATCTGGGGTGGTGACTTGCCAAGATCTTTGGCGATTTTTTCGGCTTGACCGGACAAATCCTGGAGCATCGAAGCGAGGGACATGAAAATGTGATTTGTCAGTTGATCGCTGTTTTCACGAATAATATCTCGCAGGGAGTCGGGCAGGACGACACCGGTTTCGATAAAGCGCAGCAGCCGAAAGCTATCTTCCAAAAATCGCCTATCGATCGTAACCTTCGACAGATCTTCACCCCGACCCAGGGTATCGCAATTGATCTTGAGATAGCGATGAAATAGGTCTTCTGCTTCCTTCATATCAGCTTCCAATTCAACCTGATCAGGGTTAAGCTGCTTTTTTAGGATTTCAGAGTAGCGTGTCTCTAGTACATGAAAGCGATCTGAAAGGTTCTTGAACTTTAGTGTTCGAGCGGCCCCTTTTAAAGTGTGTAAGTTTACAAAGATGATTTTAAGAGTATCGGGGTCTACGTGCCCACTACGCACAAGCCGGAGGTTTTCATCAATAAGAGTTTGCCCAGAGGCAAAGAACTGAGAGGCCCGCTTCGGGCCTGCTTCAACAAGTTGTTGGATGACTTCGAATTCTTGACAGGTATCGTGTCCATAGCAGCTCTGGGAGTCGCAAAAAACTCCGCGCGAATAGGCTAAACCAGAGGCAGGCATGACCCATGATTAAGCTGGGAAGAGGGTTGCTTTCCCGAATCGAAGTGTACTGAAACAAGACTTCATCATACCAGGCTTGAAAAATCCCTAATGCGGCCACGTAACCGATATATTGTAAATAGTAGGGCTCACGAAGGTTTAAGTAGATGAGAAAGTTGTAGAGTACCATTACGAAGACCGTTCCATAAAACCCTCCCATCAGAAACAGTTCAGCTAGCGCAAAGTTCATAAACGCTCTAGGTTCCCACAAATCTAAAGTCGCATGAAGTGCAATGGTTCTTCTGAGTCGGATATAGTGGGTTCGTTCTTGGCTCTGAATCGGGATATTAATGACGGGAAAGCGATAGTCAACCCCATTCATTTCGGACATACGAGAGTTGCGAATTTCAATCGTGTGATAGCTACCATCGCCTCTTTGAACGAAGTAATCGGTTTCATTGATAAAGCCCTTTCGCGTGACCAACATCATATTTCGGGGATGCTTGCTTCCTGAAACTTTGAATCTTAACCAAAAAGTTGATTCCGTTTGACCGAACGCATGTTGTGATTGGCGACTTTGCCGCCAAGTCTTAGCGGACTTGACTTCTTCAAAGCTAAGGGCTCCAGATGAATCCTCTAGAATTTCAAGGTAGTGACCAAGGCGGTAGAAGTCTTCCCCTCGGTCCACATCGAGCAACTGTGGATTTGCCCCCGCTATGCCGGCAATGGCCCAGTAGATAATGAAGCTGGGAAAGAGATACTTCAATTCTTATCCATTTTCCGTTTTTTAAAACTAGCCTTAATGCGGTCATCGGGTTCCAGGAGGCGAACTAAAGTAGAAAATTTGTAATAGTTATGTCTTATGGCTCATCTCTAAAGCGGGATTTAAATATTAATAAAAATAGATAGATATAGGTGTGTGATGAACAGATCAAGCCGCCTTTGCTTTGAACATGCGCATCCCAGCCGAGGGAGCTTTTGAGAGACGGCTTTGAGTTATTTAGCGCACTTTAAACTTGATGATTTGCAATTCCGCATTTGCTTGTAGTGCCCTTGACTTCAAGCTATAAAATATTGATTGAGATGATTCGAGAATGCGGGAGGATAGAGATGAAAACAAGCGATGTCATGACCAAAGATGTTATCACGATTGATAGCCAAGAAACAGTAGAAACAGCTGCGAAAACGATGCTTAAACACAACATTGGTGGGCTGCCCGTTTTGGAAAAAGGAAAAATAGTTGGCATCATCACGGAGTCTGACTTTATTGGTAAGCGTGTAGAGGTGCCTCACGCTATCGGCTCGATGCCGGAACTCCTGGGGCACTGGTTTGAAGGCGTTAGCGTGGAATCGGTCCTTCAGGATGCTCGCAAGCTGCAGGTTCGCGAGGTAATGACTAAGAACTTGGTATTTGTAGGGCCAGAAACACCCCTGACTCAGACAGTGAAGACCATGATGCAGCGTGATCTCACCCGCTTGCCAGTTTTGCAGGATGGCAAGTTAGTTGGGTTAGTTGCACGGCGGGATGTGCTGGGGGCGTTTGATAAACTGGCGGATTAGAATAGAAATAAGAGCCAGTGTGGATAGGCTTAGTATCAGTATTTATTGCATATAATAGAATTTCATTGCTAATATGACGTGGTTAATATAATCTAGCATCTAAGTTTCACCTTTGAATTCCAAAAAGGTCAAAAATGCTTCGATTTATCAGTCTGTTAGCGGTTCTTGCTTCCTGCCAATCCAAGGTAAACAATCAGTTTTCAGAAACTAAGCTTGAATGTGGTGCGATAGAAAACCAATCAGCATTTTGGATTCCCATCGTCGACGAGCAGGGTCGTAAGTTAGCAGGAGAGAATATATCGGCAAGGATTGATGGCAACGGCCAGAGTCAGCCCCTCCGCGTTTCTGATAAGGGTTGCGTAGGTTTTGAATTCGACCCCGGACATGGGGACGAGCTTATTATTGCAAGGGATAAACCTGGTGAGTTGAAAGGCTTTATCGGCCCAGCAAAAGAGGTGTTTGATTCCTATTCAAGTATCAGTATGGTTTCGATCCAACAAAAGGCTTTCGATTTTTCGTGCCCAGTGAACGGTGGTTTACAAAATCTTTTCATCACGTCCAAAGCTGTTCAGCTCAACTACAGAATTGATGAGGCTCTCAACCACTACGAGATGAAAATATATAGGGGCACAGACGAAGTGCTGAGCCCTCCAAAGCTATTGGCGGGCCCTTATCTCCTACCATTGGAGCAGCTGCAAGAAGGTGTGAATGATATAGTTATCGAACTGCGCTCAAAACTTAGTGATAGATATACTTACCAAAAAGTCTGCAAGGTGGAGAAAGACACTGTAAAGCCAAGAGTTACACTTACGACCAATAGTGAAAGTCTGGAGCTAAGGCCTGGTCAAAGCTTAGCCTTGACCATAGAAGGAGCAAATCGGTTCAGTACTGCTTCGCAGAGCTAGGGCAGGACCGATGCAATACCTACCAGAATGGCGACAATATTCTAACAGCACCTGCCTTTGGAGAATGGAATCTGATTGCTTATGCTGAAGATAGCGCTGGAAATGTTTCTGAGCCGTTGAATGTTCCAGTAACGATTCTCGAGGATGACAAGTACGGGCGGATAGAGAATCTGCTTGAATCGGCTGCTTTGCACCGTAGCTTGGGTAATCAAGTGGAGGCAGCTGTTAGTGCACTGGAAGCGGAAAGTGTACGTCGTTCACTGTTTTTAGAAGAAGATAAAGAATTGTATTGGAAGGCTACCTTAAATGCCCTTGTAAATGCTAAAAATAAGTTAACTATCAGAAACAAGGTTCTTGATAGGTCGGGAGGTAAAGGTAGGTCAGTATACCCTCTTCAAAACGGTGGCTTTATTTTTGTTCGCTATTCAGAGTTAAGTTCTTTGGTTAGAAGCTTTTCTAATACTGGAGAACTGAAAGCGACCTTAGAAGTCTCAAACCAATTGACTAGTGAGCAAGTCGTAAATAACCATATTCTTATCGGTACATCTAAAAATGAGTACTCGCTACTTGATTCGAATCTAAGAAAAGTACAATCTTGGATAGTACCTAGTAAATCCATGATAAAGATATCAGACGATCTATCAACCGTTATTGTTGTCTCCAAAACCATAGATATGATTCGCTCGGGGAGGAAGATTAAACTTGCTGAGTATCCAGGTCCCGTATTTGAAAAGTTCAAGAACCTAAGTATCCATCCGAATGGAGAGCGTATATACCTAGCAACCAAAAATGAACTTGTCGCTTTTGATAAGAACGGCCAGCGCATTTATACTCGGATGCTGAATGACAAGCATATTACTGAACTTACTCTTATATCATTTGATCAATACTCTAAAGACATTGTTTTTGTAAATGGAGTTCGCTCGACTGATACAGAGCTATTGGTTTTTAAAGAACTAAAAAGTGGATTGCTGGAGAAAACTACATCTAAAAAATTTCCGTCTAGAGTTTTTCATAGCGATCTAAAAAAAGGTAAGAACTTTTTTTACGGCCAGCTAGGGAAAAAGGTATTTCGCTTCGATCCTTCCATTGATGAAGTTTCTGAGCTAAATTTGCCAGAAGGATACCTGACATGGGCGTATGATGAACGTGTGGATGGCATATTTGTTCATTCAAGTTCTGAAAAGTACATTATTTCACCTGGTTTTGATCGATTTGATGTTAGTAGCTACAGTAATGGCTTTCCCGCTGGTCGAACTGTAGAAATAGTTAACTTACAGGGAGGTCAATTCTTTAAGGTCATTGACAGCGAAAATAGTCGATTTAGCATCATAGATCGGAATCTTAATAGATTATATTCAAGTAATCTATCCAATAGCGACTGGAGTATCGCGGTATCCTATAAAAAGGATTTTGCCTTAGTCTATGGTAAAAATAATCAGGAACTGTTTTTCGAAGATCTACAGCCATTCAAAAGTGTCACTACAGAGCTTGGAACGACTTGTGTCTCTCCTGATTCTGCGAGCAGTACAATGGACTACATAATTTTCAAGGACTGTAAAGGCCGGCCTTTTGTATACAACGCGAAGTCACGAGAAATGTCCTTCAATGGCAGCTTTTCAAAAGAAAGAGGCTTTTCAATTATCCAAGCTCAGAAAGGAAGTGGTCAACACTTACTAACAGTGTCAAATAATAAGCTGAGCCGATGGAAAATTAGCGAAGGGTTGCAAAAGGATGGAGAAATAAGCTTCGGTAGCAATATTAAGAAACTTCTTTCGTTAG
Organism: Pseudobacteriovorax antillogorgiicola; assembly: GCF_900177345.1. NCBI lineage: Bacteria > Pseudomonadati > Bdellovibrionota > Oligoflexia > Oligoflexales > Pseudobacteriovoracaceae > Pseudobacteriovorax > Pseudobacteriovorax antillogorgiicola. The sequence continues at coordinate 74,531 of NZ_FWZT01000028.1, read as the reverse complement.
GCGAAGATTTTCATCTGGTGTTTCTTGTAGGGGGAACTGCTATCCGTATGAATAACAACCTTTCCAAAGTAGAAACATTGGTTGAAGGGTTGCCAGTTTTTTACTTTAATAGCTCAAGCTCTAATGGCAATATTGTTTATGATTTTGATTCATCTAGCCAAACAGTTTATCTTTCAGCAGTTCTAGATGATCTTCCAGTATTAGTGGTCCATCGTCCAGGGAATACGAAACTAATACAAGTCCAAGACTATCTTCCTAGTACCGATACTCCTACTCTAGTTAATGCTACTATTGAATCTATTTCGGTTGAAGAGGTTGAAGAAAGAATAAATCTAGGATTCCATGATGGAAATGTTCTGATTCTCGATTTGCCTTCGAAAAGTGCAAGTGAAGTGGTTGCTCAGTCTGAGATTCTTTTCTCACTTGTTAGTTCAACGCGAGGGGTTGTTGGCTACAGTGAAGATCAAACTGTTGTTAGGTATAGCGAAGGTATGACAGAAATCTTGGATCGGTGTGAGGGCTGCTATTTTGTTAAGTACTATCCTGGAGTGAGCTACGTAACAACAAACGGGAGGCAGCCAAGCCTTCGTACTGCTGATGGAGAAGTTATTTTTGCACTGGAAGGCGAAAGAAGTCTAAAACAGCTCTTTTATCACGATCAAGGCGCAATTTTATTGAAGTCAGAATCGCTAGTACACTTAGACTTGAATCATACTAAGCTAGTCAAAGAAATGTGTGGCATTTTGAAGTCCTACCTTGTTCAGCACAAGCTTGAAAAGAAATTATGCTCAATATAATAGGCTACTATGTGCTTACTTCTCGATTGTAGTTTTTACTTTATTATTTTTAGCTTCTTTTGGTGCCAGATCCTTAGTGCTTGATTTTTCGCTAGAAACTGATGGGTTCTTTTTTTCAGAGCTTGATTTCTCTTGTCTAATTGTGATTTTCTTTATTCCTTCAGAGCGTGTGTTGAAAAATATATTAACCTCTTGGAGAAATGGTGCGAGAGTAAACGCTCTGAAATTCATCTTCTCAAATTTTATTGGTTTCTTACAAACTAGCTTGTACTGAGCTGTAATGCTAGCGAAGTATTCAGCATGCTTGTCTTGTTCTTTGATAGGAACTTCTTTTCTTGACATTTCTTGGCTGATAGTCCTCAGTTTTTTACCGTAGATAACTGTAGGTTGATTGGCAAGGGCACATTTGAAAGATTTCGTTGAGAAAATATGGGCGGGATTCTTTAGTTTTTCAATGATCGATTTCGTAATCTCGCTTTGACTCATAGCATGTTTATCAACTTGAGTAAAGTTGTAGAGAGGACTGATAAAGGAGACAAGGTAGTTTCCTGCTACTTCATTGATTTTTAGAGAAGCAAAACCTTTACTCTTTTCGAGCTCATACTTGGGAAGCTTGAATGTTTCATGCTTTCCTTTGTGAGCAAAAGATGCCGAACTTATCAATAGAATGATCATCACAGATAGAGTTGATCGCATCATTGAAACACCTCAGGAGGAAGCTAGGACTAAATATGCAAAAGGATCGGCTCACTAGAACCAATCCTTATCGGTATATTTTTCCCAGCTAATCAGTGCCTACTGAATGTACTCAACGAATACAGTTGAGCCATTTTCATTTCCATTGTGATTGTAAAGGTCGCCAGGTGCGCGGCCCACAGCTGCAGCCCCAATGACTTCCGGATAACCAAGGTTGAAACTACACTGCCCAGCATCCAATTGCTGTGCTCCACCCCAGTGATCGAAAACACCACCTTGAGCATGGATTCTTAAGCGTGCATTGGCGTCAGAAGAAGCATGATTACAGAAAACTAGCTTTTGGCCAGCCTTGATCTGGAGGAGATTATTTTGATCCATATCTCCGATAGCGTTGATAACTGCAGCGTTACTGATGTCGCCAGCAGCTGTGACTTTAGTCGCTCCAACGTCACTTTTAAAAACAACACTGTCGTCAGCAGCTACAAAAGCCGTAACAACAACAGTATCCATCGCAAGTAAGTCTGCATTAGTTAAAGGAGTCGGTGCCTCAACCACTGGAGTTTCTTCAACCGCTTCTTCCTCTTCAGCTTCATCAGCTACTGGAGTTTCATCGGCTGTGTTGTCAGCGCTTTGTGTGTTGTCACTAGAATCTTGAGCAGGTGTCGCATCTCCTGAAGTTGCAGTTCCTGGCTTCATCTCATACTCGAATGATTGTGTTTCACAACCAAACATGGCCATTAGAATGGCAACTAGAGAAACAGTGCTAAGTCTCATGTTAAGTACCCCTTTAGGTTTATCGTCCCTACCATCACAAGTAGGAGTTTAAGTCTCCGTGCTCTTTCTGTTGTGCAAAGAGCATTCCGCAAGTTTCTTACCAGTAAAGCACCAAAATTTTTGCTGTCTAGAGGTTGTTTGCGTGTCCAAGCGTTTGACGTTGCCTTCAACTTAGCCAAAAAAATTAGGTCCTTGGGCAAGGATACGGTTTTGTAATCCCACTGCCTTATCGGCAGATTTATGGCAATGTTTAGTGAAAATATTTAGACTCATAAATTAGTAGCTTAAGTCTAATGATTAGCTTGTTGTGAAGATAGAGCCCTAGAATTTAAAAGATAAACAAAATCGATAAATAAAAGATTAATAATCTTAGGCGTCGAGCCGATAGACAGTTATGGGCAAATCGCTTAGGCCTAGGCATATTAATATTTTGGGGATAAAGAGATGAAACTCACGGGGATCATTTGGAGTTTGTTCGCTGTTTCAATCTTAGGTAGTGCTTGTGACAGCAGTGAACCAGTCGCAACTCAGTATAAAAAGAATCTAGCAGCTGGTGATGCGACTACCGGTGGTGCAACCGATGGTGGTGGCGCGACCGATGATGATGCTGGAGCCGATGAAGGAAGCGCGCCCGATGGTGGTGGCGATGTAGACCCCGCTCTAGCGGAGGCTGGGCTTGCTTTTTTCAATGAGAACAATTGTGCTGTCTGTCATGTAGAAGGCGGTGGGGGAGCCGGACCCGACTTGAATGGAAATGTAGATCCAGATCCCGTACAGTTAAAGTCTAATTACGATGGAGAAGGATCACATACAAACTTTCCAATCTCCGACGAACAAGCACAGCAGCTAGCAGCAGCGTTCACTGGTTGATGTAATACTTATCCACCATAGCATGTTGGGTTACGATCTACTGCTATGGTGCCTGAAACACTAATCCCAGACTCAACCCTTTCAAGATATCTCTCTCTTTGACGAAAACTAAGGAAATATCGACAAGAGAGTGCGATGAAATACTTAGTTCTTTTACCAGTGCTGCTTTTTGCTTGTGAAAAAGTCTCAAATATTTACCACCAAGAGATTTATGACTGTGGAGAGGCCTCAAGCGAGAAAACTCGGCTTGTCTATCCTTTGATGAAGCTTGACCTAGATAGGTCTAAGGCCTTTATTGTCTCGAAATCAGAGATCAATCTACTGGAATTTAGCTCGAAAGGTTGTATCAAAGTCGACCTGGAAACTTATACCGAGGGAGAAATTGCAGCGGTTTTTCGAGAAGGCCCACTTGTATACTTTGGGCGTATCAGTGTTTCAACTGCAAAGTCGGCAAACCCTTCGATTGAACTAATAAAGTATGAGAGGGAAAATTTTTCCGAGCTTAAGTTGCCTCGATCAGGGGAACTAGTATTAGGCAACATTAGGGATAACTTAGGGCTTACTTTAGCGGGCCAAGGGTTTGCTGACAAAGTGCTGAGCCTTACCATAAAAGGGGAAAATTCTCCCAATCATGCTGTTTGGTTCGATGATTTTGAGCAGAAAACACTTAGCCTTTCAGCACAGCTAGCTGACGGAATCTACGATATCGAGTACTCCTTCATAGACCTCCTATCTGAGGATTCGGTTAGGGCCGGTCATTTTAAGTACAAAGTTCAACGTAATGCACCTACATTGCTTGCTAATGTGAGTCTTTTAGATGAAATCGTTAGATTGAACCCTCAGGAAGAAATTGTATTCTCATCATCTGAGGGTAAGGACCTTGAGTACTTTTATTGCTCAGCAGATGAAAACTTCGGTCTAGATGAGTGCAATTTTCGAGGCTTTTCAGGGGCACTGCAAGCACCTAAGAGAGGCCAGCACAACTTTTTCATCAAGGGAGTTGACAAACATGGTAACGAAACAGGTTTGGTTCGCCTGTCAATCGAGATATTCGATCAAAGAACTTTGGATGAGATCGAAGTTCTTTCAGCGCGAGCTTTGTCAGCATCTGAAGCTCACGATACCGCGGCAACCATAAGAATCTTAGAAGAACTTACACAACGTCTAGGTGGTTTAGAAGGCAATGAAATAGCTACAATCTATGAAAAGCTTAGCAATACCATATTTAAGGTTGGACAAAACCTACATATTCTTGGTGAATACAGATCATCTCAACTAAATTTAGACGGGATTATAAAGGGGAAATTAGTTTTCCACGAAAATGGGAAGTTGAAGTCAATTGATACAAAAAAGCCAGATGAAGTTGTCATAATTGGAGACGATACCAATTCATTTTATTCGTTCGTGGATGAAGAAGGGATTTTGGCAAATAGCGCATCCGACGGAGTTTGTAGATATCAGCTAGATCAGAAGCAAAATGAATGCATACTGCTTAACGCGAATTGTAAGCAGAAACTCTACGATGCCAATGTATACGAGATAGCGTGTATCAATAATGATTCTGATAGAATATATATTTCAAGCTTCGTTTCAAAAGTTGAAGCTAGTATGGCGATTCCTGGAGATTATAAAAGCCCAACTCCAGTGTTGTTTGATGGAGTCTCAGATGAAGTTTACATAAGTTACTATAGCCCTAGCAAGGAGCGATTGGTAGCAATATTCGACCTTAAAAATCAAGTTGTGGAAAACCTACCATTTCCAGCTGTTGGTGTCGGCGCCTTGAACTCATCATCAAGTATCGCTGTCTTAAAAGGAAAGGATGAGTTCAGCGATAGTGTTACCTATGTATTCGATCGAAATTCAAAGAAAGTCCTTAGAAAAATAGGACTAAAGAATCCTCAGTTCCCGCAGAAGTCTACTTTTTACAATGGCATGATTGGCGTATTAGAAGAGAATGGAATTTCTTACTTCTATAATGACACAGGAATTGTCTCCTACAAGCCACAAAATGGCTATAAAATGGCATTTTGGGATTTTGACCCGGGTCGACGTAAGTTTGTCTCTGGCCACTACTTAGGAGGAAGTATCGTGTGGTATGGAGAAGAACCCACTACTTTCATAGAGAGCGGAGGAGGGAGATTAGCAAAGGCGATGTTTGGACCGTTACGTGCCAATCCAGTTTTTTTCAGCCAATCTAAAGACTCAATAGTGGAGATAAAGGAAACAGACTTCCTGACTATTCAATCGCAACCGACTGAATTTAAATTTTCAAAAGCCCTAGGCCGAACTGAATCACTTCTGGGGAGAGGAATCAAATTCGTTTTGCTCGCTTCGGAAAAAAATAGTCTGTTTTCTATTTCTCTATCTGGGGATGTCGTTGAGGAATTTTCATTTGGTCAAAAAAAGGACCTAATAGTAGATGGTTGTATGCTTGAAAATGGACAAGTTGTGACACAGCATCAGGACGGGTCAATAAGTAGAGTCAACCTTACATCTAAAGAGTCTGAACTGATTTGGGCATCCTCACTCAAGGGAAGGAAAAAATCAAAACTCCCTCTAATGGAATGTAATGAAAAACATGTTAGCTATGAATTTGATGGGAAGTTGTGGGTATTGAACTTAAAATCTAAGAAAATAATCGAAAACCACGCACTTTCGAAAGGTGGCTACCTCTTCAGAGATTTTACAGATGGAATCGCTTTTATTAATGAAAAAGAAGAACTTGTCCTTAAGTACTACAAAAAAGAAGGCGTAGTAAAAATGCCAAGATTCCGAACAACGTCACGTGCGTTTCAACCCTTTTATGTTAACAAGAGCGATAAAACAATAGCGTATATCGCAGATATGAATTTTGTAAAGCTATACGATTTGCAAGAGGAAGAGCTTGTTGCAAGCCAGGAGCTGGAGACGGATTATGTATTGGGTGTTTGGAGTCGAAACCGTAAGATGAGCGCGGTAAACTTAAATGGCTTTCTTTTGAATGAGGGAGTTTCAGATAACTCTGCTATTGGAAAGCTGGGCCTAATTAAAATATTCGTTCATGACGATTTCCTAGGATTCTTAACTAGAAGTGATTTAACTCTTTATTCGAGCATGGGCAATCAATACGTTAAAATTGGCTACATCCCGAACGAACTGTTCGTGGACTGTACTGAGGTCTGCCAGGTTGTGGATGGAAAATACATGGTATTTGCTCACGAGATAGGAAAACGATCCAAAGTCTTACCCAGAGATCTAGGATCAAAGTCAGAAGTGCTGGTTTTTCCTCTGGACCTTGAAGCAGCATTGTCAACGATTCAAAGAACTTACTCGCTCCCAAACATTGGGGATATACAAAAGAAAGGACAGTAAAACGGTCCAAATCTTCATAAATAGCCATATAAAAGCCTAAAACATATAGATAAATTAGAAGTACTAAAGGACAAATAAATTCTCCCGATTAGTATTTATAACGGCGTCTTGATATATGATCTGTCAAGTCCTGCCCAGGAATATACCTAAAAATTGTGCTATATTAACCAAAGATATCTCAAACAAGGAATCCATCATGAAGAATCTGATCTCCGGTAGAGGCCTGAGCTTTCTATGTACTTGTATTCTTATGGTTCAATGTGGTGTCTTTGTGGGAAACCCAGCTGATGAAACTGATGGAGTGGAAGCTGATGGTAGTATACCAGACGACTCCACGGGAACATCGAGCTCAATGACGCTGACCTTATCAGCTGATAGCTCGGCAACCCTGCAGGGAGCGTCGACACCCTTGATTTTGCCGAATGGCTTGACTATAAATTACGGCCGCTTGACTGTGAGTCGCTTGAGAATGGTTCCTAGTGCTGAGGAGTCTGAGTTTGAGCAAGGCCTAGACGAACGCCTCTCTCAAATTGAAGAGCAAGAAGATCCTGGTAAAGCGACTACACGAGAAGAAAAGGAAGGCTCCATAGAAAGCATTGAAGCTGAGTATGATGAGCTTATTGCTGCTGCAGCGACTGAGGAAGAAAAAGAAGCACTTCGTGAGCAAGAAGATGAGGAGCGGGCAACTCATGAAGAGGAAGTCGCTAGTATTGAAAAAGAGTTGCAAGATGAGAAAGATGCATTGGAAGATACCGAAGATAGCTCCCTGAAACTTAAAGATAATGACTATGTTTATGATCTTCTTGCCAACACTGTTACACCAAGTATTGATTCATTCAGCGCACTCGATGGCTCCTACCAACGAGTCGAGTTCGAATTAAGACCCTTACGGGAATCAAGTGACCCTAAACTTCTAAATCGGGCAGCCTTAGTCGAAGGCGTCATCGAAATTGATAGCACTACAAGGAGGGTTGAAGTGGAAGTTAGGCAACTAACACCGATAAAACTCAAGGGTACTGGTGGTCTCCAGGTGGATGCAGACGATACCAACGACATGATCATCAAGTTTGCTTTGGGTGCTTGGTTTGTGGATGTCAATTTGAATACGGCTACGGTCAATACCCGAGGCGAAATCCACATCAATGAGAAAGAAAACCGGCCATTGTATGATGCGATCTTGCAGAATATCCGCCGCTCCACAAAGTTTGGAGAGGATCAAGATACAGATGGTCAATTGGACGACGACGAGCTGGTTGGCGATGGTGATGATTAGCAGAATAGCCTTCCTAAAGGATATGGAAGATCAATGGCAAGGCAGCCAAAACTACAAAAAGTGGAGAAGAGCCTTCATGTAGAACATGGGCTCGTCACTGTAACAATTGATCCTGAGATGGTCGAAATTCTTGAGAATGCTCCTCAGCAAGTGATGGGGCATGCTCGCTTGCTTCTGGCTGGTTTGAGAAGTGGGGGGAAGATCGATGCATTTGAACTGATGCCCGATGATCTCAAAGGCGTTTGGGATCTATTGAAGGTTAAAAACCTCCCCCGTCCTCTTTCAATTTTAATAGGCCTCGGTGGGCCGAAGATTCAAGAAATCAATATCGACCTAAGCCCAAAGCATAAAGATTATGCATTGGTGACTATTGATCTAAACAGTGAAGAAATGAAGAGGATTCACCCCTACTGGTTGGAATATTACTTAAACAAGCGGCTTGAAAAGAAAAATTGTGATTGGAAACTTGATCCGTCGTGCATTCAAAGCATCTGGGAACGCAAAGTTCACTCTAAGGAAGATATTCGAAATTATCCCCTTGCTAAGAAAACAGAGTACAATCCGCGCCGTCATGGAAAGCGGTTTGCAATTCGAATCAGGCCATACTCTCTCGATATCTATGTTATTCTTGGTGATCTGAAAGGCTACGAAGAAGAAGAGCTTAGCCAAGCAATTATCAAAGATATTCAAAAGGCCATATTCAAGCTATCCGTTGATCCTCGGAACTCAGGAGTATTTAAGGTGTTTGTTGGTCATATCCAAAAACAAATTCACCTTGCCTATCACGGTCCCGCCGCTATGGGGTATGGCTTTCCTATGACGTTCCTGGGTGGTTTGGCATTTACGCGAACTGTTAAGGTACAAGGCGTAGATCCCCTCCTTCCCATGGCCTATCTTAAAAGCTTGGAAAGTAAGCTTGATATTCGTGGGCAAAATCTTCTAGGGATCGCAAATAACGAGCTTGATATCGAGCGATGTGCAAAAGCACTTTTACGGAAACGGCTGATTCGTTTGAATAAGGAAAAGGATCTTCAAGTCATTACGGGGCGGGTTCTCCTCCGCGGCTTTATTGCAGCTCGGCAAGACCACGACTACTGTCGTCGCGGTATGGAGGTCGCACAGGAAGGGCTTACGGTAAAGAAAGCACATCGTGATTACAAGACTATGATGATTGGAGTTGCTAAGAATGCGATCCCAGAATATATGGAACTCTATCAAAATTTCAAACGAGAGGCTACCTTGTTGCTTCAGAAGAGCCGAGGGCGTGATCTCTACCACTTTAATCTACAGTTTTTTCCCTTGACTCGCATTGCTCCTAAGCCAGTGGAGCAACTTCGCGAAGAAAATGAAGATTTTCGCGATAGCCGTTGGTGCAATTTGCTGATACGTGAGATGGTGGGCTTGCCAGGAGTAAAAGATGATCCCACATGGTTCGGTTTGCATATGAACCCAGGAATTCCCATCAGTGATATCAAGTCTAGCCTATCAATGCTTAAACGCGGCGGGTTTCTGAAGTATGATCAGCTCAAAGGTCGACTAAGCCAAACGACGAAGGATATCATCGCTGAAGAGCCAAGCTATTTGCAGGGCATTCAGTTTCATACGGATGTATTGAATCTTGCCTTGCTTTCTGAAGCGTGGAAGCAGCCAGACCAAGGAGATTTTATTTCGATAAGCTTTACAACCGATGATGCTACAAGAAAAGAAATTCAAAAGGTGTATGACAGGTTTTTGTATCAAATTTTTGAACGAGCTAGCAAAACCTCAGAGCCCAACGGAATCTATCAGCTCAGTGTCCAGCTATTTCCCCTCATGAGAGGCTCTGACTTGCCAGGTTAGTTTTGGCAGGAACAGAGTCTTTGCATGCCGCCTTGGGAGGCGTTTGCATCAATATTCTGAACGGCTGCAACATACAAGATTCTCAAGTCCGGTCGGTACAGGCAAGCCCAGGGGCGATTGGCGAAGCTTAGAAGATCGACAGAGTCTACAGTCAGATTCAAACTCGTGAGTACCTGACTACAGAATTGAGCAGACGAGAAGTCTTCCATAGCCTGCTGGTTGACACCACCCCGATTTTGGCAAGTCGTCAGGCAGTTAATCCCTACGTCTCCCAAATACCAGGGTTGAGTGGCAGCCATAACAGCATCTTCCGTTGGTGCAAAACTCTCGTTGATGATCGATGGAATCTCGTCAGAAATACTCACAAACTGGTCTTGATTCGCCAAACCTTGAATCTGGCTGCTTGCTTTTACCTGTAGTGCCAACAGAGGAGTTAAGGAAACGTCTGTAAGCCAATGATAGTTTGGGTCTTGATTAGCAGCACGGAAATTGATCTGAACCAGAAGGCCACCTAAGTCGAAGGCTTGAATCTGCTGATCAGCTATCCCCGATAGGTTCTTTTTAGTATTCGTCTCTGGGTTATAAACTCCGCATCCGACTTGATTCTGAACACTTGGGTCGACGTAGCTACAATGAAGAAAACCACCACCTGCCATAACGGGCTCATTGACCTGAGTGTCGATCACAGCGCTTTCCGTTTCACTGGGGGATTCTGTAGGGCTTACACCTTTGGGCTTACTATTCTCATCGTTACGACTCACATTCAGTTGATTGCAACTCAAAAGAAGTGCAAAGCAAAGGGTGGAGTATCCTGAATGGTATAGTGCTGTTCTATCCAAGTTCATCATAGGGAGCCAATCGAATTATTCGTCGTCGAAACCGGGGTTGTCAGAAGATGGAATATCATCGAAACCAACCACCCGTTTTTTAGATGCGGCTTTGCCAGTTCCTTGATCACGACGAAGTTCATGAACGTTGTCATTGACATCGATCTCATCAAGGCTGTCTTGAAGATCGTCTTCAGCACTGCGCTTGCTATCATGCGCTGCAGGGCGGCTGCTGTTTGTCTTGCCCATGCCAAAAACTTCAGTATCGAGAAGCTCAACAGCACTAGCGAGTGAACGAGACTGAGTGGCTAGCTCGCTGGAGCAGCTTGACGTTTCATGAGCCATGTCGGAATTAGAGTGAGTGGCTTCATCCAGTTCGTTCATTGCGATTGAAATATTGTTCACACCTTCCGCCTGTTCTTTTGAAGCGTGGGAAATTTCGATCATAAGCTCTTTAACGTTGCTCACATGCTCAACAACTTCACCGAGAATCTCGTCACAGCGGTTGGCGATATCAACACCAACGCTCACTTTATCGCTACCTTCGTGAACCAAACGACCCATCTCTTCTTTGGAGCGCTTCACGATCTGCTGCACTCGTTCGCTGCTATTACCTAATAATTCAGAGATTTCCTTGGCTGCATTGCCACTCATTTGAGCTAGGTTACCAACCTCTTCTGCAACGACAGCGAATCCTTTGCCGTGGTCACCAGCACGTGCGGCCTCGACCGAAGCGTTGAATGACAGAAGCTTAGTTTGAAAGACGATGTCATTAATCACAGCTGTTTTGCTCGATATTTCGCTGATAATCCTGACAATATTTTCGATTTGTTCGTTGCTTTCTTCCACTTGGCTCATCATGTTGGTAATAGAAACTTCGATATCCTTCATAGACTGGCGCATATTGTTCACTGCCTCTCGCCCTTCCGTAGCGATCTCATGGGATAGGTTTGCTTTTTCGGTGGACGTGTTCGCATTGTCAACACTTTTGTTTACCATGGCCGTGATTTCGTTCAGTGTTGCAACGGTTTCTTGGATGGCCGAAGCTTGTTCGCTTGCTGCTTTAGAAACCTTGTCGGATGCACTTTTTAAGGTTTCGCTACTGACAAAGGTATCATGGCTAGATAAGCGAATTTTATTTGAAATATCAGTCATACTACGGGATAAATTGTTGAATAGGACAAAGGCTCCAGCAGTAATTAGAATTACAACGAAACTACCTATGATCATCCCAATTTCGATAAGGTCAGCCGCATCATTCATCTTTTGAGCCTGCTCCGTCGCTTTTGCCTTGAGCAGTTCAATACCCTTCAGAATACTTTCTTCGGCCTTCATAAGATGGAGCTGGATACTTTCTACATTGGAGGTCGCGGCATCGTGGAGCTGTGCGACTTCTTTGAGAAGTGATAGGTAAGCCGATGCCAACTCGTAACCTTCGCCGGATCTGACGGCTTCAGCAGTTTTTTCTGCTCGTTCGAGATATTCAGGATTAAAGCTGCCGAGGAAGTTGCTACCCTGAGCCTCTAGTTCGAGAAGCTTTACCGTTTCCTGATAGGTTGCAGCCGATACATTATTGCCACCACTGCGTTTAAGTGCGTACTCCTCTAAGCGACTTCCCTGGCGTCGAGTTTCGGATATCTTTTCTGTTTCCTCCATAGTGAGTTTCACGACGTCTTGAAAAGCGTTTCGGTACGCACTAATACTGGTTTTAATATTTTGTAGCATTTCAGCAGACACGACTTCCTGGTCGTTTTCCAACATTGCTGTGAATGCCTTATCAAAGTTGTCGAAACTTTCGGCCATGAGGTCCACAAAAATCTCATCTTTACTCGATATAAAGTCTTTCTCCGTTCGCGTCATTTCAAGCATTTGAATTCTAATAGTTCGGAAATCGCTTTCCATACGCTTGTAGTGGTCTAAGGTTCGTTGGTAACCGTTAGTAATGTAGTTCATGAGGGAAAAAACACTTATAGCACCCAGAAGAACGATGGTTGTGATGGTGCCGAGTATGAGCCAAACCCGTCCTTTAAGAGAAAGTCTTTTCAACGTTGTGTTGATACCAAAATTCATGGTCGATATCCTTTCAGCATTCTTCTGACGTCCAAGATATCGGCCCAACTCCTAGAGACCTAAGAATTTCTAACTGAAGATGCTCCAGTAGTTTAAAAATACTCAAAAATTTTCCCCTTATGATGACCGTCTGGCTTAAGGGATAAAAAATCACTTATGAATAATGATGCAAAATTAGTAAGCTACGCAAGTGAAGGGGATCTTGCTGTACCCTTAAAGGGGCACAATTCAAGCTTCTATTTCTTTTGTTTTGGTAAAGGTTTTGGAACTCTGCCACTGGCGTCTCAATTTAGCGTCCAGTTATGTCAACGACGACGCAGCGTGCAGGGCGTTTCTTCACAAGACTTTTATCTCCCCATGAAGTTCCGCCGATGACAGGCAGTCAAGGACGTTAAAGGAGACAAGCTTGGCTGTCAAAGCTAGGAAAACCTATCGCGGATGCTTCATTCTATACTGTACTACGATGTGGTACTACTTGAGTATCTTCCCCCCAAGCGCTTTGGCAAAGCCTTTAAAACCGGAAATACCAGCAACTCCTACGAAAAATCAGAATGTGAATTTCAAGGAAACCAAGGCTACCGCTGCGCCCAAGACTCCCAGAAGCAGAAAAAGTCGACTCAAGTCAAATCCAGTGGTCAGAGAAAAGAAATCAAAATTGAGAATGAAAAGTATGCATCTTCCCTATCGCTTAGGGTTTGCTGTGGGAGGAGCCGGGAGTCATGCATCGGGGCCAATGGTGGCAGGGCACTTGAACTGGCGACGCTGGCAATGGTTTGTGAATGGGTCTGCTCACCAACTTCAGCAATTGAATGGCCTGGGAGAGGTTGTTATCGCTCATAATCGCTATTCAGCTGCTACAGGTGGTCGGTATGTCTTCACGAGTGGGCTGAGTATTGGCCTAGGATACGAGGTCTCATGGTTATCATTCGAGTATCTAAATCCAAGAGCTGACCCCAATGCGGCTTTTACGTTTATCAGCTCCAGCCAATCAGCCTGTTTAGACTTTGCCTGGCAAAGCCAGGGATCGAGGTTTTATCTGATTGTGGGTATGAAGCCTTCTGTGCTTGTCAAGGAGTCAGATACCTTCGAATGGAGTCAGATTACAAGTGACGGTGACTGGCGCCAGTCAGCTGAAACACTATGGGATCGTAATATCGATCCATCTTACCTATACGTAGCAATTGGTTTCTATGTCCTCTAGTCTTGAAGTGATGTCTGGGAGCTGTTGAGAGGAATGGCTAAAAAAGATGTCGGCGTCCTAAAGAAAACGTAGTATCCTTCGTGCCGTCATCAATTGCAGATTTATCAAGACAACGGGGGATCATATGTCAATCCAACAAGCTCCACAGGTAAAGTCGCTCAACCCACCTCGCCGAGTTCTTATGGGACCTGGGCCTAGCGATGTTTCCGATCGGGTTCGGGAAGCTATGGCAAAGCCACTTGTAGGGCACCTTGACCCCGAGTTTTTAAGCATAATGGATGATAATCAGTCAATGCTTCGCTATGTTTTTCAAACAAACAATGAGCTGACGATCCCGATTAGTGCCACTGGCTCCGCCGGAATGGAAGCTTGCATTGTGAATCTAATCCAAGAAGGCGACAAAATCCTAATTGGAGTCAACGGCGTTTTTGGCAAGAGAATGGCCGATGTGGCGGAACGGGCAGGGGCAGAAGTTGTCACCATTGAAAAGCCCTGGGGCGAAGTCTTCTCATTGGCAGAGGTAAAGAATGCTTGGCAAACTCACAAGCCTAAGTTTTTAGGACTTGTACATGGGGAAACTTCAACTGGTGCATTGCAGCCTTTAGATGGCATTGGTGAACTCGTTCATGGAGACGATGGATTTTTGATTGTCGACGCAGTGACCTCGCTGGCAGGGGTGCCTGTGATGGTTGATGAGTGGGGAATCGATGCGGTGTACAGCGGATCGCAGAAGTGCCTTAGCTGTCCTCCTGGGTTAGCACCAGTTTCCTTTAGTCAGCGAGCGGCTGATGTCTTGAGTTCACGGAAGAGTAAGGTACAAAGCTGGTATCTCGACTTAAGTATGGTCATGGGCTATTGGGGAGGAGAACGGGCCTATCATCATACAGCTCCCGTGTCGATGAACTACGGTTTGCATGCAGCCTTGCAGCAGATCTGTGAGGAAGGATTGGAGACTCGTTGGCAACGGCACGACAATCTTCACCGTTGCCTCGCTGCAGGCTTGGAGGGCTTAGGCTTACAGTTCATGGCTGACAAAGCTCATCGGCTTCCACAATTGAACGCGGTGGCTATTCCTGATGGTGTAGATGATGCGAAAGTGCGAAGGCGTCTGCTACAAGATTTCAACATTGAAATCGGAGGGGGACTAGGTGCGTTTAAAGGCAAGGTCTGGAGAATTGGTTTGATGGGGGATGCCTGCGGGAAGAATCAGGTTCTCACTTTGTTAGGGGCCCTTGAGTACTGCTTGAAAGGCGAAGGTCAGAAAGTTGGGGCTGGTGCAGGGGTCGGCCCAGCATCTGACATGATGTTAGAGCTTGGTATATAACGGAGGGTCGGTGCCACCGGTTCTTCAGCTCCGATCACGTGGATGAATAAAAATCATAATCTTTTGATTTCTTTATAAGAACTTCGGGTAAATAAGTTTCCCAGAAGCAAGCTGTGTGAGGCTTGCTGATTTTTTCTCTTCAATCAGAATTGCGCTGTTCCGATAGACTGCTAAATTTCCTTACAAAATTGAAAAACTGCCATCGGTGACAAGGTTTCTTATTTTTGCCTCTTATCTTACCGAAAGACTTCTTGGTCATGAACTTGGAGGTCCTATCATGGCAGACTTGCGATTTAAAACTTACTCCATACTCGCAAAAGCCATCTTGCTGAATGGCTGCTCAGGCGATGGTATAGGGTTCTCAGGGGTTGATGTTGGTGGCGGCACCTTCAAAGGTGATACGAAGACCGAAGAGGTCGTCGTTGCTCCGTCATCCTCCGATGCTATTGTGGTGAATCCCTCTGAGGAAGCTGCCGAAGCTCTTGAGTCGGAAGGTTTAGTTGAAAGTCAGGATGTTGTCGATCTATGCTCTCAACTCACACAAAAAACTGTGGTGCAGACTCTTTCCTTCCCTGCAATTAGTGAGTGCGCGTTTGGCGAAGGTGAAAATTTAGGGCGTGTGAATGGCAGGATTCAAGCGGTGTCCCAGCAATTCTCTCAAATTGAACTGCCAGGAACGGAAGCACTTGTTTGCGGGCTTTCGATGACTTCACAAAGCTCGCAGCTCCAATACGACGATCTGCTAGTAATGACCTTGGAGAGTTTTGTGATCATGAGTAGCAATCGCAGCTTCTTCTCTCGTTTGAGCCAAAAAGAAGGACTCTACTTTTGGGAGTTTGAGTCAGTCAGGGGCATGGCTGTTGATTTTGATGCTGATCCATATTGCTTGGGAGCCAACTCTGGCTGCGAGATTCCAGAGACGGATACTTTTGGGCAGTTGGCAGTGCAATATTTTCCAGAGGATTTCGCGATACTATCTGCAAAGCTTTCTGGTCGCGAGACCTTAATGGTTTCATTGGTAGCTACTGGTGATAACGACAATGGAGACTGTATGCACAGTGATTTTTCCATGACTTATGCTGTCAGCTATGTGGATCTTGCAGTGGGTGATGAGTAGTTGTCTGGCATAGTATCGTAATTTTTAGGAAAATTTGATACCTTAGAATTCTTTGTATTTTCGGGTCTAAACTTCCGATACGGGTTTGTCCTAGGGAAAGCTGCGTTCTGCAGCAAATCAATTGTGGCTTTTAGTAGCTAACTTGGCCCTAGTTGTATCCTCTCCTAAAACTGACTGAGGAACCACTGTCCTATGAAGTTTAAGAGCGATCCCAAGAATGCAGGCAAGCTATTAAAGTTTCCAACAAACTATAAGCCCCCGGAAGAAAAGCCCAAAGAAGCAAACTTTGCGATGTTTGCCTTTGCCATTGTCGGAGGGCAGATTGGAATCGCGGCGCAGATTCTGGAGCAGATCTTGAATCTAGACGAGAAGAACGCATATCATGCAGCCGAGTATTATCATGCCTGCTATCAGAAAGATCATGGTATCCAAAGCCGGGCCATGCAAATCCGAATACTCATCCAACAAGGCGATAATAATGGAGCTCTCATGGCGATTCATGAGTGCTTTGGGCTCCAAGGGCCTCCTGCTATAACGGTGCTGGAGTCGATGCGCGCCATGCTTTCCTAGTATTTTTCGAAGGCTTAGCGGTATTTCTTGTGAGTTTTGTAGTATTCCTGCTTATCGAGTGATTCCCGATGATCTGCCTCAGCAAGAACTTTACTGGGCTCGAACTCGTCGGAGTCAGCCACACCCAAACTCATTCGAACTGAAACAGACTCAGTAGCCCCTGTCTCTTTGTGGGTGAACGTGAGCTTGGTCTCTTGCTCATATTTGCGAATTCGGTCCACGATTGCGATGGTTTTCTCAAAGTTGGTATTGGGGCAAAGAATGATGAACTCATCGCCGCCGGAGCGAGAGATCACATCTGTTTTGCGGCAGGAGCGTCTAAGGATATCACCTACGGTATTGATCAGCTTGTCACCTGCCTCATGGCCGAAGGTGTCGTTCACATACTTCAAACCGTTAACGTCAATGGCAATGATGGCAAATACAAACTCATCGGTCTCCCGAGCCATGTGCTTGTATTGCTCCATGGAGGCATCGAGTCCCCCGCGATTGACAAGCCCTGTGAGCGCATCGGTATTGGCTAGCTTTTCTAGCTTGTTCTGCAAGAGATGGTTATGAATCAATGCTGAAACCAGGCTTAGAAATAGACGAATGGTAGCGAGTGTTTCTGAGTCGATTGTTACGCCGCGGATAAATACCTTTAGTTCGTGTTCTTCTCCAATGTTACCCGGCATGACCATCCATTCAGCATCGCCATCAGGGGCAAGGATTTTAGAGACTGCTTCCTTATCACTACCATACACATAGTTATGATTATCTGTATCCTCGTCCACATCTACCTTGGGCTTCTTATCGTCTTCCGTTTCAGCAGGGCCTACAGTAAACATGAAGTCATCGTCTTTATCATCATCGAAGAATAAATCGATGTCGTCGTCGTTCATGCCGCCTGTTTTAGCGATGTCATTGGTGATGATCTCATGGTGAGAGAGTACCAATCTTTTGGAATCATTGCCTAAACCAAGAAAACCCATATATTCGATAACAGTGGGGCGGTCAGCGTTTTCTATAAGTAGGGCAAATCCCCATGGGCGATAGGTGTTGTAAAGTCTTTCCAAGACCAGCTGGATCATCTCGTTGAGACTTTCGATCTCGGTCATATCACGTGTTGTATAGAGCAGGTACTGGAGATTGGTACGATCGTTGATCGCTTTCTCTTCCCGTTCTTTGTAAGATTTCAGTTCTCTCCGGAGTTTCTCAAACTCATCCTCTGGAGGTAGATCTGTTTTTTTAGCCTGTGAACTCAATCTTTTTTCCTACGCAAATGACCGTGAAGTCAACTTCGGCGAGTCTTTGCAAAAACTTATGATTTGAGATTCAACTTATTGAAATAAAATATAAAATACTTACTTGTCGAGGCCTTAGGTAGTGGGTGATTCCATTTAAGAGGGTTTGATTTAGGTTTTATTTTCAAGGTATTGAATCACAGCTTCTATTTTTGGCCAATAGCTTGGGAGTCCTTTGGGGAGAGGTGGCCGACCACTCAAGTCAGCCTCAACAAGTACTTTGAGCAAGTGAAAGGGTGCTGGTTGCAAGCGGGAAAGCAAACGTCTTACAGCCCTCTCACTAGGGTCTTTTAGGTTTGCATGGCTAAGGTGCTCGCGAACCAATGGTACTACGAGGTCAATGGTCTCCTGGGGGCAATTAATTCGCTGTAGTAATAGTCGTGTACTGCGCTCACCTACGGGGCCATGTTTTGGTGAGCACCAGCGACCCTTCCAAAAGTGAGTGCAAGTTGCTTTGCCTAGATCGTGACAAAGAGCTGAAAGCAAAACAGCCTGAGTTTCCTCCTTGGAAAGACCGTAGCTTCTTGCCAGCCTTTCGGCCTCGATACACACGAGCTTGGTGTGGGTCCAGACGTCACCCTCTGGGTGCCATATGCTATCCTGGGGTACCTGGCGCAGGGCTCCAAGTTCCGGATAGTCGCGAAATCCGTTCGCTTCCACAGCATCAAAAAATTCCTGTGGCTGTTCAAAAAAGCCATGTTCTTGCCATGTAGCCCATTTTTTCATAAATTAATCTCTCCTTGAAGGGGGGCTTGTGTGCTATGAGTCAAAAATCATTATCGTACCATCAGTTTCATCAGTGGCTGTTGAGCTTTCCGCCGAAAGATGCGACTTATGATATTCACATTGATGAAATCATGATTAAAGATCAGGCTGGGGAGCACTGTCTTGAAGTGCCTGTGGTTCTCCGGACGGGGGAGCTAGCCTATCCGTCACGATTGCTTAAGCAAATCGAGGAAAACCAGCCATTTATCATCATTATCATGCAAGCTGGTCGTGCTGCAATAGGAATCGCAGAAGGGGACCGCTTGATCCGATCGAAGAATATCCAGAAGTATATGGTTCGTAAAAGTCAGGGCAAGTCTCAGCTCAGCTATCTGGCACAGAAAGGCAAGTCACGGCTCGGCTCACGGATTCGATTGAGGCAGGCGGCTGAATTTTTTCTGGACTTATCCCGGTATCTTCAACAATGCATCACAGAATGGCCAGATTCTCTAGTTTTTTTAAGCTGCACTCCACGTTTAAAGGGGGCCTGGTTTCAAAGCTCCGATCCCCCACCGCTAGAGCGCAAAGATCCTCGCTGGCGCAAGATTCCGTTCTACTGTCACAATGCCCGCTTGCAAGACTTAGAAGATATTCATGAGAAGCTGTCATCAGCTATACGGGTAAGCCGCAAGGTGTCACCTTCCACGGACAGTTGATTTTCCTTGTCAGACAAGGTTTATTTCTAGGAGTCAAAAGTCTTCGTTCTCACCCTGCTGTGCTACCGGCTCCGTGCAGCTATCTTTGCTGCTGTGGGTGTGAACCTTGTCTGAGATTGTCACCAAATAGGAATCGCAGATCATGAACATCCCATTTGAAATTGCAGCGATGAGCCGCTCGAAGCAAGAGCAGATCGAATCTTATATCGCTCATAAAGTCCCCCCCATGGGGGCGATGGGCGTCGTCAGGGATGTTGCCTTGCGCCTAGCCTTGATCCAAGGCACGCCAAAACCTTTCTTGAATCAACCGTCCCTGTTTCTTTTTGCTGGAGATCATGGAGTTGCAGAGGAAGCTATTTGCGCTACACCACAGCTTTGGTCACGACATCAAACCTTAAATGTTGCTCAAGGTGGAGCTTCCGTGTGTGCCTTTGCGAGATTGAATCGAATGATGCTGCGGGTTGTAGATGCTGGCTTGAAGCAGCCAGTCGACCATCCCCAGGTTTTGTCGCGGCGGATCGGTGCCAGCACAAAAAATTGCAAACGCGAGGCAGCGATGAGCCATGGACAGCTTGAACGAGCTTTGAGGCTTGGTGGAGATTTGGTGAGGGCTCGTTGTAAGGCTGGCACCAATGTCCTTGGGCTCGGAACCTGTGGGGTCGGTGGCAGGCTTTCCGCCGACTGTATCCTGGGCTATCTTCTGGGTGATGGAGAAGCAAACCTACTAAGACAAAACGAAGAAGATTACCAACTTTTCTTTAAAGACATCCAGCTGGTTCATGGCGATATCCAAGATCCATGGGAAATCTTGAGGCTGTTTGGAGGCTTTGAGTTTGCAATGATGCTTGGAGCCATGTTGCAGTGCGCTTCAAATCACATCACCATATTGGTAGATGGCTATATCGGTGCGGTGATGGCATTACTTGCCAGTAGGGTTGCCCCTGAAGTAGCAGACTTTGTCTTCGTTTGTCAGGATAGTGCCCACCCTGGGCAGGCTCTGGCACTCGATCAACTTGTTCAAGAATCACTCATGAGTCTTGGTCTGGACTTGGATGATGGCAGTGGAGTCGCACTAGCGTTCCCTCTGTTTCAAGCCGCTGTAACCTTCCTTAATGAAGTGGCGAGTTCTGATGATCGGCCTCTAAATTAGCGACTGTTCACGTGTTATTCGAAAGATATGCATTGCCAAAGAAGGCTATCGTGCTTTCTTTTCTTTGCAGCGAATGATGTCGTTGAACGTGCGTCCCTCGTGTTTGAATGTCACATGACCTTGCCCCGCTTTGTTTGGAAATTTGGCATTTTTCTCCACGAGCCGGATGTGAAAGCCCCCTCTTAAGGGGTTTCCAGACCTCAAGATTTTGCGAGACTCCCCAGCCCCACCTGGCTTATCAACGCTCTTGAAAGGTGATACTGTCCCCTGGCGAAGGAGAGTATTACCCTCATAGATTTTCCCGATTATCTTTCCAGAGTCGGAGCTAACCGTAACTTGTCGATTGGGATTCAGAGTTCCCTGACATTCCAAATTTAAGGCTAGGATTGGTGTGGAGAAGAGCCAGAAAAAACAAGCAACAAGGCCGATCGTATAACATGTCATAGTGGAGTCCTCCCCTGGTGTTTCTTCATTGATACCAGGGATACCAGCCTCCACTCGTAAAAATCAAGGCTCTGTGAAAGATGTGTTCTGTCGCTGTGATGCTTCAGTTTTAAAAAAATTAACTTCCAGAAAAAAATGTGTTCAAACTATATCCAGCTAATATTACTGCACAAAATTAGGCTGTAAACCTGGTATATCGTGACTCGTTTAGAATCCCAGCACAGGTGACGTGATGCACCAATTTTATTCGTTGTCATGGAGGGACTCGCGGTATAATTACAAGCACAGTTCAATATGGAATTACGGAGGCTAAAACATGATCAGGCAAATGTGCACAATTCTATTGTCTGTTGTTTTAGTGTGCCAGATTGCGGGCGCAAGTCAGCGTGTGGAAAGCATGGTATTCGAAGGCCAGGAGCTATTGCTCACCCCCTTCCCCGATCCTAATATCGCGAGTCGATACACATCGATTTTTGTCTTCGGTGATAGCCTGAGCGACGAAGGAAACCTCAATCGTCGGACGTTCGGGATATGGGCGCCGGGTTCGGTTTACTACAAGAACCGGTTCAGCAACGGTCCTATTTGGATCGATTACGTCAAGAGTGCTTTGAACGCCAAATCTCATAATTTTGCTGTGGGGTCTGCAGAGACTGGTGTCAAAACAGGAATCCGATCCTGGATCATACCAAGTACGGAGCAGCAGATTCGTCAGGCTAAAAGCAGGCTTGAAAAAGTGGATGTGAATCGATCCCTGGCGGTGCTATGGGTTGGCTCGTTTAACTATCGTAACTTCAACAACGATCGACCCCAGAAGGTGGTGGATCAGATATCGGAGCAAATTCAAACCATATTGGAGCTTGGATTCCGGACGGTCATGATTGGGACAATTCCCAGCCTAGAGCAAGGGCCAGGATTAAGCCATAAGGAACCAAGGCCAGATGCGACGATGAAAAGCCTTGTTGTGAAGCACAACGGCCAGCTCCGGCAAGTTGTTCGTGATTTTGCCAAGGAAAATCCTAGATTGAAAATTGGTGTATTCGAGGCGTTCGCACTTAACCAAGCCACTCAGAAGAAGCCAGGTTACTTCGGATTCTCCAATACGGAAGAGCCCTGTTATGATGGTGATCCTACTGGCTCTTTTTATGGTAATCAAAAAGACTTTTGCAATGACCCTTCCGGCTATAAGTACTGGGACTACTTGCACCCCAACTCTAAGATGCATTGCTATTACGCAAGTCAGTTCCTACTAGACCTTTCGACTCTCCACGATCTGGACTTTCTGTTCGAAGAATCTCTGCATTCGTGCATGTCGCTCTAGCAGTGAACGACCTGCAGCTCGCTCATAGGTAGGGCTGCTGTCGATCTATAATTCACTGAAATTCAACGAAAATATTTCTATACTGTAAAGTTTTCATAATATGTTCCGATTAACTTATTTGGAAGGGAGCATATTTATGAGCAAGGAAGTCGTTGAATATTTTGCATCAAAATCAGCCTTGGTGCTCTGGTTTGCTCTTTCGTCTGTGTTCTGCCTTCTCCTACTGATTCGTATCAGCACCTCCTCAGCTGAACTTTCGGTCGTGAAAATGATCTTTTTTGTGACCGATATGATTCACTTCTGGATTCCTATCTTTGCCTGTAAGTATCTTGACCGTATCAACAAGAATAAGTAGCTCGCTTATCCCTGAGTTACAAGTCAGGGTCGTGGGAACAAGTAACAAAGACATTGGCCTGGTCTTGGTGAAGTTTAGCGATGCGATTGACGTTCTGAAGCCTCGCCTGATTATCATAGGCCAGCTGCTCGGTGATGATTTTTTGAAGTTTTGGGATAGTGCGGCCTTCGATCTCTTGCTTTACGAAAAATGCGTCACCAGCATGGAAGTGCCAGGAATCCTCTTCGCGGACCGCAACTCCCATCGAGCCTGCGGTGTGTCCGATGAGTGGCACTAAGAAAATATCTTCGTCGACACCGTCTAGCTGGTGACAGGACTGGAACCCGAACCAGATGTCTCCAAAGTTGCTATAGGTTTGCCAAGTCTTGACATGCCCCCACTGTGTCGGCCGATAACGTCGATGACATGGCTGATGGCTGACCTCATCCCACTCTTTTTGGTGAATGTGAATGCGAGCACCAGGGAAGTCGCTGAGGCCCCCAGCATGGTCTGGATCTAAGTGAGTGACAATGATCTCGCGAACATCAGCAGCCTTATAGCCCATTCTTTCGATCTGACGAAGCGCAGATTGTTGGGGATCTAGCTTTGGACGCAAGGTGATGTGATTGTCGAGACCAAATCGCCCACGATAGACTTTAAGATCATCATGGCCAAGCCCTGTGTCCACGAGTATCAATCGATCCTTGCTTTCGATAAGAAAACAGCGACAAGTAAGACAGCCTGGGCTTACTAGACTCCCACGTCCCAGTAACAGCCTTTCGGTGACAGGCGGGCAAAGGCTACCACAATTGAGTCGAATCACTTTCAATATAAGTCCTCCCTAATAGATCATGCCTTATCAGAGGTCCACTTTCCAGCTTTCCAACCGGTTCTCTCTTGTGGCTGAAGAAGTCTCTGGCAAACAGTGCTCCAATCGCGTATTGATGTTTTGATTTGTAAATTTCGCGTGTAGGTCAGATTATGGATCTAAGTCAATATATTTCCCAGGCCCTTGCTTTGACAATCGAAAATCCAGCCTTCGTAGAGATGGATATGTCGGAGCTAGAGTTTGCTAAGCTTGTCAAAGAATCAGAGGCAATTTGCAAGAGCATTGCTAATGAGCATGGGCCAGAAGGGCTTGAAGAATTTTGCGCTCAGCTAGGTGACAAGGAAGAGTGGCTACAGGCTGCAGACTTTTTTGATTCTTTGTGCTTCGATGACGACGACTAGCTCTCAATTGGCGGCCTTTGGTACCGAAATCCTTCCCTAGCTTGGTCTAAGGGAGTCGCTATACTAACATTTAAGTTAACGTATTAACTGGACTAAATGGAAGTCCTTAAGAACTCTCTAAAGACTCCCGAAACGAAGGATAAGACAAGCAGAAAACCCTTCCCCAGATAGTCGCTAGATGATTACTGATTTCTTGGGGAACCATTATGAGACTTATACTCATCACATGCCTATTGCCTATTCTGGCTCTGTCCTGCGGCAAAAAAGGCGGAGGTGACGACACAAGCCAAGCCGAAGAAGTTCCGGTGTCTGGAAAAGCCCCGGAAGCACACTCGCCGGGAGAGCTAAAATCCCAGGCTGTTGATACTGATCCAATGGGAAGCACCGTGGGGAGCAGTGACCAAGAGCATCAAGAAAGTCCAGAAACAATTCCCGACAGCATAGTTGAGGCTATTGATCAGACAGAGATCCTTGGTTGTACAGACCCATTAGCATTTAATTATGATGCTGCTGCAACAAAAAATGATGATAGCTGCGTCGCCGTGCAGCTAGGTTGTATGGATGCTGCCATGTTCAATTTTAATCCCAATGCCAACATTGACGATGGTAGCTGCGTCGCAATTGCCTCCGGTTGTACCGATGCTGATGCCTTCAACTACAATTCCGCCGCGAATACAGATGATGGATCCTGTATGGCGAAGGTGATGGGTTGTACCGATTCCAACTATATAGAATTCAGCCCAGCAGCAAATACCGACAATGGCACTTGCCTAACAGCAATCGTGCAAGGTTGCACGGATGGGATGGCAAGCAACTATGATGCTCTCGCCAATGTGGACGATGGTAGCTGTAATGTGGTGGCTGTGAACCCCGCAGACTCTTTACCGGTAGCAAATATCGCTGGCACCAACAGTTCATTAAGTCTTGGTGAAGGGGATGCGACGGTAAGCGAAGGTGAAGAAGGAATTTTGGGCGGTCAACCAGCCTACACGATGGATGGTGATGACTTGCTTGTTATTAGCAACAGCAATACCTTCAATACTGGTGGTCCGTTCTATGGAAAGACGTTTGCTGTAGCTTTTCGAACCGGCAGCGATGTGACGAGTACACAAATGATCTATGAAGAAGGCGGGGCGATCCGCGGGGTGAGCCTTTATATCTCAGGGGGCTACCTTTACTATAACATCTACAACATCGTTAGCGATGGTGGTAATGCTCCTTGGGGACCAATCAGCGTATCTGTGGCACTCGAAGCCAATACAGACTACGTTGCTACTTTGCTCTACGATCAAAGCCAGGGCACTCTGGGTGGTTACTTGAACGGCATTGAAGCAGGACAGGCGACCGGTGTTGGAATTCTTTATGCACACTCCGATGGAATTGGTCTCGGTGCTGTGAATAGCGATACAGTCTTCGCCGATGGGTCCGTAGAATACAACGGTGGGTTTTACTTCACTGGCTTGATTGCAAGCTTCAAATACTACAATGAAGCTGTGTCTGCTACGAAGCTTGATGCTCTTCATCAAGAGATGTTGAGCACCTACCTTCCATAACTCAGCAGCCTCAGGTTTCTTGGGCCTGAGGGCGGGGTTTGTGAAAGAACTTCAGAATACATGGCAACATAAACAGATCGGCAAGTAAGGCTAGGAATGCAGCAGCACTTGTCAGAATGCCGAAGTACTGCACAGTTTTTACTTGGGCTAGAAGTAGCACAGGGTAAGACCCCATCAGGATCAAGCTGGTTACCAAGGCTGCTTTACCAGCATGAGCGAAGCTGTGATCCAGGCACTGTTCCCAATCTAGCCCCAATCGCTCTCCTTCGCGCCAGCGAAACATAAAATGGATTGTATCATCCACAGCGACCCCCATGACAATCGCGGCAATGGTTGCTGTGGCAATATCTAAATCGATTCCCAGAAGATGCATTAGGCTAAACATACCAAGCACCGGAAAAAGGTTTGGAATCAAACTGATCAAAGCGAGCCTCAAACTGCGAAGCCAAACAATCATGAGTAAAAAAATAAGGACTAGAGCCAAACCAAAACTGGAAATTTGTGATTCCATGGCATAGTCGATGATCTTGATGTAGAGGGGGGGATAACCGGCAGGCTTGAGGAGATAGTCGTCTCCAAACGACTTCTGACCTATTTTTAAGATCCGATTCTTTAACTGATCTGCTTGCTGAGCGCTTAGCATCTTACTTGTAAAGGTGATGCGAAGAAGGTCCCGATCGAAGTTGATCACAGGGGCCAAAATGTTGTCTAAATACTCATCATCATCCGGTTCCCAGACTCGGTGCTGACTATTTAGAACGAATTTGAGCTGGGCAATCTCTTCTTCACTCCAAGGGGATTTCGTGGGTATATTCATGACTTTTGCGAGTCGTTGATAAATGTCTAGAATCGAAAAGCTTCTAAAAATCTCATCTTGCTTCATGACTTCTGCTTGAAACCCAGCAACACGATTGAAGGTATCGGCAGTTTCGATGAAATCTTGGGATTTTAATCTGAGAGTAAATTCAAATGGCTGGTAATAGCCCCAACGAGATTCGATCGTCTCATGATCCTGAACTACTGAATGATCTGAAGGGAGGTAGCCCAGGGTGTAGGTGTCGATGTTTTGTTGTACGCTTAAGATCAAGGAAAGCAGAAATAGGGGAATGCAGATGATGCTGATTAGCTGAGGTCGTTGTTTCACCAGGCTCTTGATTTTATCCAAGACGTTCGAAAGAAACGAGTGTTCTCTAGGATCGGGGGCTGACTTAAGCTTCTTAAGGCCCAGATAAAAGATTGACATCAATAGCCCGCTCAGTAAGAAGGCTAGCAAAACCCCAATCCCTGCATAGATTCCGAGCTGCCTTACAGAACTCATGGGAGCTGAGGATAATGCAAAAAAGCCAACCGCTGTAGTCACACTTGTTAGAAGGCATGGAACTAAGATCGATTGTAGTGATTTAAAAACGATCTCGTACTTAGAGCTTTGGGGGTGTTCCATTTCCAGTCTGCGAAAGGTGCTTGGGAAGTGAATCGCATCAGCGATCCCCAGTACTAGGATCACCGTGGGCAGCACCACGGTTACCATATTGACCTGAACCCCAGCCAAGCCCATGAGGCCTAAGGTGATGCTGGTGCTGAGGCTGACAATCACCAGGGTGGCAAGAACATAGCGAACTGTTCGAAATGAAAATCCTAGAAATACGAACATTAAAAGATAACCCAACCCACCTACTGTTGCTAAGTCCTGAGCTGTGAGTAGGTTGAGGGCGCTGTATATGACGCCAATGCCCCCACGGGGAGCATCAGCGAAACCGTGTTTGGCTAGCAAATCGTAACAGTGAGCCAAGACTTGATCCCTAGCTTGATCGAAATTTTCCATGGCAGCCATCTGTGCCCAGACAAGTGTTTTTTGGCCATTGCTGTTGATCAAGCGGTCTTTGAAGTAGTCTGACTCCATCGCATAGGTTTGATAATCATCCAGGCTCAGCTGCTCGGAGGCCTTTCGGAAGATAATCCCCTCCTCTGTATCAAAGGCATCCTGTACATTGGCAATGGATGTGACTTGAAAGACACCTTCGAGGCTTTCCAAGTCCTGACTGAGAGCATCGATACGTTGAAAAAAGCCCTCGTCAAAAACGCTAGCGTTTTGATTTTCAAGTAGAATGAGCAAGACCTCGTCATTACCGAAGGTATCTTGAAAGTGTTCATAGTCGAGTAGCGTGGGGTCGTCTTCTAAAAACCAAACTTTAATCGAGTTATCAGGAACAAATGCTTTTTGTGCATATGGCCCTAGAATGAACGCAAGAGCTGCAAACACTAAAAATAGAAGCCAGCGAAATCGAATCAAAGCAGCGATAGACTTATTCAACATGACATGATGTCCTCGGGATCAAAAGTGAATCTCATCGGTAGGAAATCCTCGCATTCTAACGTTTCGTATTATCCTGTGTCGAGCTATAATTCCCGCGAAACACGATAAGATTCTTAACGGAAAGGTTACTTTGTGAGTCATCCCGAAAACCAAAAACCCCTCTTAGCCCGCTATCTGATTTGGTCAAAAACCCGGTATCCTTTCAAAAATTGGATATTCAGCACCCTCGTTTATATTGCTATTGCCATCTATGTACGGTCTCTAGCGTGGCAGGATCATCTAGTTCTTGGCTCAGATGCCTTAATGGCGCTGGCTGTAGGGTGCTTCTTCCTGCTCCTTCGCATTTATGATGAGCATAAAGACTACGAAATCGATCGAGAGTTTCACCCTGATCGCCCCGTGGCTCGTGGCGTTGTGAGTTTAACAGAACTTAAATATCTGTTTGCAGGGGCTTGGCTCGTTCAAGTTGCCATTACTATAGCATTCTATGGATACGACAGCCCTGCGTTTATGGCTTGGGCGATAGCCTTCGTCTGGTCTTTATTGATGGCTAAGGAATTTTTCTGCGGAGAATGGTTGCAAAAGCGACTGCTTCTCTATGCCTTGTCCCACATGATCATTATGATTCCTCTAGCTTATTGGATGATTTTTTTGGCGAGCCAGGCGCTGCCTTGGCAGAGACCCCAGGCTATCGTCTTGTCATTCATGGTTTTTCTTACAGGTGCTATTGGCGAAGTTGCTCGTAAAACCCGTTCGCCTCAAGACGAGATCTCTGGCGTCGATTCCTATACCTCGGTTTTGGGAGTGACGGGCACTGCAATTTTGCTTCTCATTCTTGACGGCTTGTTTTTTGCTGGGTTGGCTTACTTGCTCAACTGTTTGGCGCGAGCTTCTGGGTGGCTTGTCTGGGGGGGAGCCGCTCTTACAGGCTTGACAGCGCTGATGGTGATCGTCAAGCTACTAGGTTTTGTTAAGGAAACTGGGGATGGTCAGGGTAAGGCTGTAGAAGATAGCCAGGGTCTTTTGATCCTAGTGGTTTTCTTGATCCTCATTATCGTGGGAACAATTGGGGGATTGTGATGCGGATACTTTGGCTTTTGGTAAGTTTAATTTTTTCGGCTAACGCTCAGTTAATCGCTAAACCAAACGCTCAGACGATTGTTGATCGCTATACCGAACGAAATGCTCTCGGTATACATATTGGTGAGGCAAACCTCAGCATGTTAATTCGTGATCGAAAGGGGCGCGAAAAAAATCGCGAGATGACTCTGCAAGTCTTTGAAAATAGCGAGGAGCGAGCGAACCTGCTTCGCGTTATGGAGCCTTCCGAGCTAAAGGGAACCACGTTATTATTTCGCGAGCAGAGAAAGGTCGACCAGTCTCAGATGCATCTATTCTTACCTCAAGCTGGTAAGCCGAGGAGAATAGGCGATAACCAAAAAAAGAGCCCCTTCGTTGCTAGCGACTTTACCTTTGGTGATCTTGATAGTTCGTATCTGAATGGTGCTGCCTTAAAACTTCTAGGCAGCCACAAAGTAGATCAGAATGATTGCTATGAAATTGAAGTGCTACCTAAGCAGAACACGATCGCAAAGAGAATTGTGCTCTATATTCGAAAAGATAGCTATCTTGCTGAGGCAATCAAATACTACGATACCAAGAATCAACTTTATAAAGTATTTAAGCTGATTAAAAGTGAAAAAACGGGAGATCAGTGGCTGGCTCGTCAATCACAAATGTGGAATAAAAAGACCGGATCTGTGACCGCCGTGAAAATCACTAAAATTGATGCTAAAGCCAAACTTCAGATAGAGCTATTTACTCCTGAAAGGATGACTCGTGCTCTGTAAATTCAAACTTTACATCTATGCCTTATTCAGTTGTTTGACTTTTTCATCAGTGGCTTTTGGAGCTTCCGATCCTGACTTGGAAGGTATGCCCTTGCTGTCCATGGAATCCACAAAACCGTCGGAACCAGTAGCCTCTGACACTCTGATAAAGCTGGGCTGGAAAACTGGTGTTCGGCAAATGCGAGATAAGCAGGATGTTCTCGGGTCCCTTAAAACCAGTGCCGATGCCAAGCTGGGTGCGCATGCGTCAGCTCATTGGGATGGTGAGCTTCGCTATCAAAAGACGTCCACACCGAGCTGGCAAGATTTTATTCACGAGGCTGCAATCACGTGGCGCTCGACGCATTGGGATCTGAAAGTCGGCCAGCAGCGGCTTCCTTGGGGAGTGATGGACTTTACCAGCCCTAGCAATCGACAGAGTGCTCAAGATTTAAGCCAAGGGGTTTCGCCAAGCTTGGCAACATTGAATCGAGGTGCGCCGGCTGTGATGGTGCGCGGTACTTGGGGAGGGGCGTTTGCGGAAGGCTTCTATCGCCCGTTCACCACTGCAACTTTGCTACCCGATGAAGGGTCTCCGTGGGGACAGTTTTCACCAATTATCAGACTCTTACCGGAAGCAAAACCATATGCTCAGGATGAGCGATACCGCGGTATCGGTGGCCGGATTGGATTTCGACTCGGAGCTTTAGGCATGAGGCTTGGCTCATACTCAGGTTATGATCAATGGCGTATCAACGACCATCAGGCCTTGGCAAGTAAGCCGAGTCCTCTCCGTTATCATAGCATTGATTTTGATGTGAGCCTCGGCTCTTGGGTTCTAAAGGGCGATCTTGCCTGGGGTGAAGCCCGGCGGTATCAGCTGAATCCCATTGGCTTAATCGAAAGTTTTGATGATCAGTGGCTGGCATCCGCAATTGGCCTTGACTACCAGTGGCAAGACTTCTCTCTAGTACTTGAAGGAGCCCGGATCGAATGGGATCAGGAGATCGAATCCCTGACAAAAGCCCTTGATAGCAGGAGTACTGCATCGATGGCGATCCAGCAGTCTTTTCTTAAGAGCGACTTGGACATTCATGTTATTGCTCAATATGGACTCGATGAAGGGGACTGGATAAAAATTCTAAAACTGAACTACAAACTCATAGATCATATACTATTTGAGGGTGGGGTAGTTGATCTAGAAGGGCCGGTTGATAGTCTTGCCGGGCTTTACGCAGATCAGGATTACTACTACCTGGAAATTCAGCTCGCCTATTAATACCATAGAGCTTAATGGGACATAATCGCAACTTAGCGAAAGTCTGCTCAATTTCAGTAGTTTCTACGACAGTGTCTAAATTTTTTGGATGAGACACTAGCAAATTTGCCGTAAATAAGTGCGCATACTTCGATTTTTCCTATCTTATGATTATATCTATTAAAAAATCGATGGCAATCGAGCCAGTCGAGTGTCCTTAAAAAGAGATTTCCTTTCGGGATCTTAGTGGAAGAGCAGGTCAGCAAGGGGGGATGGGTATTCAAATTGCTTAGAGTCACCAAGAGCTGAACACACAAGGATTTGATTAATGAGGAGTCTCACATGAAAATTTTTTGGACCACACTAATGGCCTATATATTATGCGTATGGTCATGTAGTGCCAAACAAAGTGATCGAAGGGTTGATATTTCAAAACAAACTAAACCTGATAATCAAGTGGATACCGTAGACGAGCAAACTGAAGAACCTGCGTCAGAGACCAGAGACGAAGTTACATTACCAGATTTTGCATTTTCAATGGATGAAGTTAAAAGTCTTGGGCCGATATTTGAAGAACAGTTGAGTGAATCACTTGAGGAAAGCGATGATGGTCAGTTCCAGGATGTGGAGCTTAGAATTGAAGGTCTCATCAACCGTGCTCTAGAAGCCCCCGATTTACAGCCTGGGCGGCAAATGAAGGTCGTGATTCAGGAGAATGATTTCCCAGGAGCTAATACCCTCATCAATATTCTTACGATCCGCAGTGCTACGCTAAGTTCTAACTTTGATAATAAATCTCGGCTTGCTGTACTCTGTCATGAAATAGGGCACACAGCGAGAAATCACTCAGACAAGTATACGGATAAAGTGATAGAATCCGGCGGTGATCCCTACAATCGATTTAGTCAAATGCCGGACTTTACTAGCTATCAGCAGGCAACACTATCGGGAACAACCTATACGCACGACTCAGAGCGATATAAGAAAGTCATTGCTACTTGGGAAAATTTCTCGAAAGATCTTTCTGAGTTTAAACAGAGGCAAGAATTTGAGGCAGATATTATAGGTGCTGCTATTTGTGGAAAGATGGGTATGGATGCAGCTACTTACCATGCTTCAATCATCACATTTCTAAAGAAGGCCTATGATATCGCCTCAGGCGATTCCTCTTCATCATCTGAGCCAGAAGATTTTCAACTGGAACTAGAGTCACAAGAGCGGGTCGACCTTTATTATAGAACGCTTTTTGCAATCAAAAGCCACCCTTCCAATGAGGAAAGAGATCTCCAGCTCAAAGAGGTCGAGTCTGCATTAGATGGATATTGGGATGCTGATGCCCCGTTTTATGAGGAGTTTTTAGACCTAGATATTGATATCTAGGTCAGTGCTTTCGTCATATTAAATTATATCGCTCGACTAGGCTTCTGACAACGTGTTGCCATATAGCAGCTTAGAAACTGGTCAGCTGGGGACCCTGAATCATTCCAGTCGTCTTCATAAAAGTCGATCATCACAAAGCCAGCTGCAAGCTGGCCTCCAATCTGGTCTTGGAGGCTATGACCGAAGCTCAATGGTTCGTTTTCTCCAAAGTATTTTATCCGGTCTTCTTCTGAAATCGAATCTAGATCGCTGTACGGGATCTTATATTTTAATTGCGCAATGCCCTGCTTCTCTAATTCGGGATCTAATGTGAATATGATCGGGTTACAAAATCCAGATACCATAATTCCACCTGGTTTTAGCACCCTAAAGGATTCACGCCAAACGGGTTTAATATCAGGTACAAAACAATTTGAGCAGGGATGAAATATAAAGTCGAAACTCTCGTCAGGAAAAATCGAAAGATCACTCATATCCCCTTCTATTGTTTCTATGGTCAATTGATCTCTCGCAGCAACCATGCGATCTTGGTCCAACTGCATAGGAGAATTGTCGAACACCGTGACTTCCGCCCCAGCTGCTGCCATCAGTGGGACTTGCTGACCTCCTGCTGAAGCTAGTGCAAGGATTTTAGACGACTTCCAATCTGGGTACCAATTTTCAGGAACTGGCTTAGTTGGTGTTAAGACGATCTTCAGATCGCCGTTTGCGGCTTTCTGTACCTCATCGCTTGATACAGGCTTAGTCCATTGATTCTCTTCTTGAACCTGGATATTCCACGCTTCTTTATTAAATTTTACTGGATCGAGTCTCATATTCTATTCCTAAAATAAGTTCTATGACTGGGCTCAGGTTTAGTCGTGGGTGAGTCCTTAAAACCTCTGATAAATGACAAGGGAGTGGAGTTGACTGAACTGATTCTCCTTCCCGCCGTATATTTCATAATGTCCAGTTTCTTTGCGGTAGAAAAATTCATATTCATTCGCCTTGAGCAAAAGACCGCGGGACGTCGATACCATGGGTATCGTGGGATAGACGTCCGCAGGATCGCCTTTGAAAGACATCTGTAGTGAATGAATTGTGGAGTTGCGAGATATCCCACTCCAGTCAGGCAAGCAGTCGATGCTACCGTCAGCCAAAGTTTTTTTCCTGCAAAATATCAAGCCACAGCCCCTTGCAGACCAAGATGGTGTTGTAAACGGAGGTTGCCAGGTATTTTGAAAAGCTATTAAAGCGAGGCTTAACTCTTCGTTTTCCCCTGCTTCTAAGCCTAAACTGACCTTCACGGCACACCGGTCTGGGATGATAAGGTTTAAGCTTACCGAACCGATTCCAAGATCATCAATATTTTTGATCGCGCAGAGACCACTGAAAGTATCAGTATACCCCGATGCCTCGTACCAGGTCGTGCATTTCTGATCGACTGTGCTAGTAGCTGTTGTTAGCAGTTTGGGAACTGCGTTCGTATCGATGGGTTCTTTGTCCACCAATGAAATAGGAATGTCTGCTAGTAAAGGGCGGTCATTGGAGGCTTCGAACCCATAGTCAATGGCGATGCCGTTCACGAATATGCCACTGCCATTGTCAAAGCTATTGGCCCCAATAACAGCAACTTCAAGTTCACGTGATAGGCCTTGCAACAACATGGGCACATTGTACATGGGGGGAGAGGGAGTCCAGGCAGCAGAAAATGCGATGTGCCTGATTCCTTCTTCCTGCACGGAAGCCATGATTGGCTCGGAAAAGTAGAGATCGTAGCAGATCACCATTGCTATTGGGATATCATGGCTCAATCCATTGTTATCGAGGATGTTGATGGTAAATCTACCATCGTTCTGAAATGCGACAGGAGGTTGGTCTATTACAGTCGCCTCTCCATAGAGGTGGCGTTTGTGATAGAAGGCAAGGATGCTGCCATCTTTGGCGAATGCAACATTGGTATTGAATATGTAGAAGCCATCCGCAGGGCATTCTAGGCTATCGCTACAGTTGATCTTGCGAGCTGTGTTCACAACCAGGTTGATTTTGCCAGCCTGCGCTACACAGCTATAGGCAATCGAAGCTTTTATTACACTTCTAGCTTGCCAGGCATTACAGTCTTCTTCGGTAGCTTGCCATCCCTTTGCAGGCCATTCTTCAGCTAGCTCCAAAAGGGTTGTCCGAGACCATGCTCCCCACTGGTCTCCAGGAGACACTGCCCACCCCCATGTAGCAGTTTCTGATAGGACGGCCAGCTGAGCACCTTGTTTTGCACTATTGGTTATCAATTCTTCAAGATTCTCAAGATCCCAAGCGAGATTTTCACGGATGGGGAGCGCATAGTCCGCTGTGCTAGCATAAGGGATGACAGCACTTCGAAATGATGGAGGGCTACTGATGCTTAGCTCTGTATTGCTTGCTAGACTAGCTAAGTCGTTTAAAGATTCATCAGATTGTGCGGGCGTTTGATCTACTACAGCTGCATAAGATTTATCTATCTTTAACCCATGTGAGGCAGCGACAAATAAGCAGTAAAGGGTTAATAGTCTATTCACGAGGCGAATCTCCAGCAATGAGTCACAAAATAATCTCCCATTAAGAATACAAACCTTATAAAAGCTCTGATAAAAAGGCAACATAACCGTCTGCCTGATCAACTCCAATCTTTACGCTGAGGATTCTCTAGGATAAATCGACTGACGGACTGACAGAGTCTCTCTAGAAATGGGAAACGAGCGATGTTGTGAGCCAGGCAGTAAAGGTTGAGTCTCGTAAGCGCAAATACAAGACCGTTGTAGTACATAAGCTCGGCAAACTTAGGACGATCCAAATCGAATTGGATATATGACTCAAGATACCTACAATAATCGTCAACATAAGACTGCCAATCTTCTATAGGGCGATCCGGGCTAATGACAAAGCCAAGAAACTCAATAAGATCTCTCTGGGGGTTGTGAAACTGTGCTAGTTCCCAATCGAATAGGCAAAGGTTTAGCTCTCCTTCGGAACGCCTGAAGCAAAGATTCCGAGGGTTGAAGTCACCGTGGGTGAGTGTTTGATGGTAGCTCTGCATGATGCGCCCGAAAATATGGATACGCTCCAGAGATGCTCGCATGTGCTGGCTGAGGTCTCCCATAATATCAGGGTAACGTTGACCTACGTAGCGGGTTAGCTCGTCTAAGAAGGTTCGGCCATCAATGATGTGACTCGCATCAAAGTGCTCGATATGTCCCGGGGGAAGTGAGTCTGGTTGATTTAGATGTTTGCTATGAATATGCGCCATAGCCTTCAGGCAAGCCTGGATGTGATCTTCAGTCCATGAGTTCATTTCGTTTACCGAGTTCAATAACTCAAAAGACGACATGTCTTCCATGGCAATAGCATAAAGCTCACGCTCAGGCATGCTGATGCAGCCCAAAGTTTTAGGCAGATACTGCCTTATGTCCTGGTGAAGCCCTTGAAAAATTTCTATCTCGCGGAGGTGGCTGTGTTCGAAACCAAAAATG
This sequence comes from Pseudobacteriovorax antillogorgiicola, assembly GCF_900177345.1. Lineage (NCBI taxonomy): Bacteria > Pseudomonadati > Bdellovibrionota > Oligoflexia > Oligoflexales > Pseudobacteriovoracaceae > Pseudobacteriovorax > Pseudobacteriovorax antillogorgiicola. The sequence continues at coordinate 38,823 of NZ_FWZT01000028.1, read as the reverse complement.
CGATAGTGCAGCTCAAATAATCCAGGTAGGCGATCTTCTCCAGAGAGGCGAATAAGATTGAGCCCAAGTTCCACAAGCTCATTGTCAGGGCTTTTGAGCTTGATCACAACAGGTACTTCTTCCCCAGATTGGGTATTGAGACGGAACTTAAACAATCCTTTCGAGCCCTGCCGTTTTTCCGACATAAGGCTGGCGGTAGCGCCACTATTGTTGGAAAACTCGACCTGTTCGCAGTGGGTAATGACATCGTTGGGCAATGGCAGCACGCTATTAAAAAATTCGGCACTGACTTCCGATAGCTTAAAGTATGCCTTGGGTCGGTTACGACCAAGCTTCTCATGGGCCGATACAAATTGTCCTGCTGCGATCGCTGCTCCTGTGGATAAATCGAGGGCGAGGCAGGTCGCGGCAATGATTTCTGCCATCCGAAACGCTCGATCTGTGCCCGCACAGTCCATCATTTTCAGACACTCTTGTTGAGTGGGCAGAGCGGTACCGCCGCCGACAGTTCCAATAACTAAGGAGGGAAGGTAAGCGCAGATATACAGGGCTTGATCCTTCTCTTTCATATTCAAAATACCAATAGAGGATTCATGGACGCTGGCGATGTCTTGGCCAGTAGCTGCAAATATCCCTCCCACAACATTGGCAAAGTTGATATTGGCTCCCACCATTCCAATCTGTCGAGCACCAACATTGGCAGCCATCCAGCCTTCGATCATATCGTGCAGTTCGACTTTCAATACTTTTTTAAGGATATCTTCTGGGATCAGGCATTCAGCTACTGCAGCAATCCCGCGGCCTTGAATAAAATTTTGGTGATTAACTTTCTTATCACCCGAAAGATTGCCTTCAATATTATATTTAATAAAGCCCATGGTGGATAGCTTGCTAATTTGCTGCGCAATCCATTCGCAAGCCATAAAAGTGCAGGCCGTTGTCATGTTTTGCCCGGCTGCATCCCCAGTAGTATAGAAAAATTTTACATGGACCGTATCACCAAAAATAAAGTGCTGAATGTCGGAGACCTTTGCAACACTGGAAACGCTTTCCGCTTGTGCAATGACTGCCTCACGGTTGCCATCGAGCCAGTGGGCGAAGCCCACAGACGCCTGCATGTGTCTGAAGTGAAAACTAGGAGCCCTTAGCATGGTTTGGTGGATGACATGGGTTCTAATACCACCAGCGAGAGCACACGCCCTTGCTCCCCTTGTAATGGAACTGACTAATGCGCCTTCCGTTGTTGCGATGGGAACGGGAATATGAGCGTGGGTATAGAGCCCCTTGACATGAACTGGACCGGCGATCCCTACGGGAATCTGCACAGCTCCGATATAGTTTTCAATATTGCCAGCGAGGTCTTCTGGGTTTAGGTGATTATCCCGAAGGTGAGGGAAACGATCGTTCCACTTCTCCTCAAGCCAATCATGGCGTTCTTGAATGGCCTCTTGCTTGAATGGGTTGGCCCGCGATGATGAAGGCAATCGATCAGGTTGGAAGAGCTTGTGCTCTTGAGACTTGGCACTTCCTTGCTCCGTGATTCGTAGCATTACATCATGGAGGGATTTAAGAGCCTCTTCATGCTTGGCTTGAAAACCGAGTCTTAATCGGCTAGTGATATTATCATACTCGATATAAACAACTTCGAGACCATGGATACAATAGTCGTCATCTGTCTTGTGAACATAAAGTTTGGGCACGATGGGATCGTAGTCTAAGCTGCGCTCATCCTCAAAGGGCACGAAAACACCCAAGCCGATGCGACTCCAATCTGCAAGCTCTCCTGTTAGAATCCGGCTTCCTAAAGCAAATAAGACCCGAGGCCGACGACCACGGTGATAGAACAAGCGGGATTCAGTTCTGGATTTTTTCATGTCACTCTCTTTATGAATTATTTTATCAGACGACGCACTTGGTTTCGATCGATCTTGCTATTGTGGCGTCGATCGACTGGAATTTGGTCTAAGACCACTATCTTAGCATTAATATTTCGTCGCTCTAAAATGGAAAGTATCTTGGGTTTCAAGGCCTCGTCAGTAGCTTTTGGTTCGAAAACTAGGGTGATTACACCTTGCACTTCAAGCAAGGCAGACCTTTGGACTCCCGGGATTTGGTCGATCTCTTCTTCTATAGGAAACGGAAAGATCAGGTTTCCGTCGCTATTTCGCAACTCATCTTTCGCCCGTCCCACGAGACATAGTCGCCCCCGTAGATCTCGGTAGGCGAGGTCGCCGGTGCGATGCCATAGGTAGCCTTCCTGGCTTCTGATTTTGGTCAGGCGGTTGGCTTCAGGATGATTTAAGTACTCTTCCACTACATGTGGGCCACGAACCCAAAGCTCGCCCACTTCACCGGGAGCAGCTTGGATCTGTCGAAGCTCAGCCTCGGAGGGCTGGTGGCTGGTGGCCTTAGGGATTAGTCTTACAGTTGCAGCGTCTACGATAGTTCCAACCAAGTAGCCTGCTAATTTCTCTTGGATCACAGATTCCATTGATGTATAAGCGATCGGTTCAGCTTCGGTGGAGCCGTAAAGAATCAGATTTTGACTTTCAGGTAAAGTCGAGATGATTTTTTGAGCTAGTCTTGTTGGGGTTGGTGCTCCCCCTGTCACAACTGTTCGCAGTTTCTTTATTTCATGGGTCGGTGTCATCTCGTCAAAAACCGATTCTAGAAATGCAGGGGCTCCGAAGAGGCTCGTCACTTGGTCATCGAGCATCTGTTGGACGATGACCTTGCCCTTCGCTCGACCTGGCTTGGCAAGATCCAACGCTGGGAAAATGCAGGTGACCCCGTGGCAAATATAAAAGAGACTTGATATGGGAAAGCAAGTCATGGCGACTTCATCCGGTGCGGGTGTCCAGACGCTATTGAGAGCTTCATGCTGGCCTTGAAGGATAGCCCTAGTTCGGTTTGCAGCTTTGGGCCTGCCACTGGTACCTGATGTGAAGGTGATGATGCCTTCGTCCCCATCCTCTCGGGTTCGATCGATTTCCCAGTCAGTGGCACCAGGCAGCAAGAGAGCTTCGAGTGCTTGCTGAGAGTTTTTCCGCCAAGGATAAGCCTTGATGGATCTTAGTGCTGGAATGAATCGCCGCCACCGAACGATACCAGGCAAGGTGACAATGGCCTTGGCCTTGCTGCCTTTTATAGCTTGAAAGGCTCGGCGCAATCCCATCCCTGGATCGACGAAGGTCGGTACTGCACCTCTAGCAAATAAGGCGATCATCAGGCATATCATATCCACAGTTACTGGAAAGAGTAAAATCACCCGATCACCAGGGCCAATACCCTCGCGCTTTAGCCCCTGAATCAGCTCAGCTACTCTTGAGCCTAGCTCGCCGTAGCTGAGATTGTTGCTGGCTGTCACTTGCTTGTCATCCCAAGACTGTGGGATGGAAAGAGCGAGCCTCTCTGGTTGCTCTTGGACGTGACTCCATATCATGTCGACAAAGCGAAAATTCTGACTCAAGGCTCGACCTCCATATGAATCAGGCCTTGAGCCCCATCCATCTTAATCTCTTGACCGTCAGCTAGCTTCTCAGTTAGTTGAGGGATGCCAACGATAGCAGGAATTCCGAGTTCGCGGGCAATGACTGCACTGTGTGATAAAGTCGAGCCTCGTTCTACAAGAATTCCAGAAGCTGATGGGAAAAGGGGAGTCCAGCCAGGATCTGTGCGAACAGTGCATAGGATTTGACCATCGAGATTTAGTTCGTCTTGTGGTGAAAAAATCTTCCGCACCTTGTTTTGGACAATGCCTGGATAGCAGCCAATACCTTTTAAGCAATCCCCGGATTGTTCTTGAGCTGCGCTGTGCTCTGATTCATAACGATAGTCATTGTGATGATAGACTGGACCCCATGTTTTGAAATGGTGAGGCAGGTCCTTTGCTTCATATTGCTGCCATTCAGGTTTTCGTGCGGCCACGAGAGATTTCAGCTCCGTATGCACGCTCCGACCCTCGTGATAGGCATCAAGCTCATCAACGGTCAGATAAAAAACATCCCGGCCATCTTCCAGAAGTCCATAAAATGCCAATTGTTGACCAATTTCGTTGTACAGATCGCGGAACAGACCGAAAGAGCGCGTTCGAGAGAAACGCATATTTTCACGATATTTAACTGCTTTGCGAAGGTTCTGAAGATCCTTCTTGAATTTTCGCAGCGCCCGTGATCCTCGTTTATGGCGAATCCGGTGGAAGGCTTCTTGTTCTGCCTCTTGGCGCATTTTCAACTCTTTGGCTTCGATCGCCTCCAGGCTAAGCTCTGGTTTTGCGATAAAGTTACGGAGAATAGCGAACATGAAGCTAGGGTCTTGGCGCAAACTGATTGATTCTAGTTTTAGCTCACCCATGCAACGATCGCCGTATAGCTCGATATAGATCTCACATTCTTTGAATAGCTCCGGCTCTCGGCTCCGAAATACCTCCCATAGGTCTGGGTCGTCCCAAGTCTCAAATAAGTCTCGCGCTGAGCCTTGCCTGATTTTTTCCGCAAGGCGGATAAGAAATTTGGTAGGTTCAGTGGATTCCACATCTGGTTCGCCAGACATGAGGTTATTTTGGATTAAATCTGGATTATCAAAGCCGGCCTTCTTCAAGTGGCGATGAACCTTGCCATTGGTCATCATAACGAAAAAATCGTTGATGATGGGCGTATGCCATTGCTCTAAGAGGTTTTTCGTTAGCTGCTGAACCAGCTTAAATAGCTCGGAAACTTCCAAACGGTGAAGGTTTGGCCGATCGATTGATTTGTACTGCTCGTGAAAATGGCTTAGAAAATCTGCTACAAGGTGGTCGATTCGGGCAAAATTTCGTAGGAAGGACATAAGGAGTAAGATCATTTGCGGCAGCTTCTTGATCTTCTCCCACAAGCTCAACTCGGCATCCTCAACAAAGTCGACGGGGTCTTGAAGCCCCATCATCTTCTCCATGTCAGCCTTATTGGTTTTGAAAGAAGGCAGTAGGCTGAGCCCCTCGTACCAATGGTTGATATTGTAGTAGACACGGCCATGAATTAGGCCCAGCATATTCGATAAGCCTTTGTCTTTCTCTTGAATCACGGATTCAGGAGTTCCCAATATTCTCAGGGTTTGGGTGTAGACTGATTTATAAGCACGGTTTGCATGGCTGAATGTGAGTGGGGTTGTCACTCCGCAGTAACTCTCTTGAATGTTCGAATTATCCCAAACAATCTCGTGACCAAGAGGCTTTTGCGGCGGTGGCAGGTGTGTGATGGGGCGTGTTTGCAGAATGAAAACCTTGCTATCAGCAATGGCGAACTCAATATCTTGTGGCGATCGTTTCAAGCCAGAAATGCTCAGCCCTAGCTCCCTAAGCTCTTGGATCTGCTCACGAGAAAGGCTCGGTAAGTCCTGTAGCTCCGTATGAACAGCTTGCTCTTGGGTGCCCATATCCGGCGCTGCGACTAGCATGATGTCTTTATTTGCAATCTTACGTTCTCGTTCAGTTCCGTCTTGATCGATACTGAACTCATCCGCATTGCAAATCCCTGAAACCAAACCCTCACCCTGTCCAAAAACAGACGTGATCAACAATGTGCGCCGTGAGCCTGTAATGGGGTGGGCTGTGAACATGACTCCAGAGCGTTCACTGTCGATCATTGTCTGCACGATTGCTGCGCCCTTGATTGTATGGATCGGCCGCTGATGTTGCTTTCTATAGGCAATAGCATGATCAGAGAACATGCTGGCCATGGTTTTCAAATAGGATTGCTTGATAGCACTGAGACTTTTCTGAAAAAGGAAGGAGTCCATTTGCCCGGCAAACGAGGCTTCCGCCGAATCTTCATCAGAAATCGATGAACGCACAGCGTAAGGGGCTCCGTCTTCAAAGCCAATCAGGCTAAGTTTGGCGAGAAGTAGGTGCTCAGAGTCGACAGACCATTGAAGGCCTTCGATGAGACGACGAATATCGCTAAGCATGGCACTATCGCTTTGAGACTCGTTTATTTTCTCCAGCATCTCATCAAACTGATTTTGGCAATGATTGCTCCGGAGAAGTTCGTCGAAAAGCGATGATCCAAGTATAATAAATGGAGGGACGCGAAAACCGTTTCTAACCAGCCATGAAAGGTGGAAGCCTTTGCCACCAGCAAGATCGATTTGGCTAGCCTGGGGGTCATGAGGGGAAAATATTTGCTCTGTGGTCATGAGCCAAGCCTCTTATAGATGTCGATGAAATACATTTGTGTCTGCTCCTCTCGAAGCAAGCTTTGGTAAGTTTGGGTGCGGCATTCGAAACCTTGGGTATCAAGGCGGAATGGAATCCGGATATAACTACGAAAGATAACCGTTGCATGCTCGCTAAGCCCTGCTTTTAAGGCCTGAAGGAACGATTGCTCCATGGGAGGTTTCAGGTAGGACGGAACATTGGAAAGAGATACATAGTCCAAGGGCTTATCAATTTTCGAAGCCTGGCTGATCATGCAACCGAGCTTGTAGCGTACCTCGCAGTCTTTCAAAGTATTTTGAGCTAAGGAATATACACTTTCCTGGGCTTCAGGAGGGCGGGCGCAGGGAAAGCCAATGCGGCCAAGAAATAAGAGGTTGAGGTAGAAGTTTTGCCTTGCATAATGCTCTGAAAAAAGCCTTTGGAAAACCTTCAAATAGAATCGGTAATAGCTATCGGGGATATTCTTTTCAGGGAAGCTACCCCGATATAGAATGCTATTATAAAAAAGGCTATTCCCTAGAAGAAATACTGCTGCTCGAAATCGATTTTGCGGGAAACTACTTTCTATAAACCGTTGCTGATCAGCGAGATCATTTTGCTCAAAAAGTTCATCCGCTGCAGATCCAACAAACTTTCTTACCACTTTATTCATCGTTAACATGAACTTTTCCCAGCGACCTTCGTAGAGAATGGAGTGCCACCCGTGCTGCTCAAATAGTTGATGAAGGTAAGCTTTTGCATCACTGGAAAGGGACAACCTTGAAAAAAGCCTCATGCGTTTGTTTGGGGGACAAGGCTCGTATCCCAGAAATTCAAGATAATCCGCGTAATCAAGGGTCCGAACGGCCTCCACCCTAAGTTCGCAGAGATAGAGCTGCTCCTGACTTACGTCGTAACAACTAAGGATCTGAGGCTTGCGGCTAAGGAGAGGAATTGCACGACTGCCAGAGCCAGCAACCACTGCCACATGACCTTGCTCTAGGGGGAGGACTTGAGTTTCAACGCTGGCATCTTCATTTGCAAGGCTATAGTTTAAGCTTGCAAAATAACTCTTGGTCATTCTACTTCCGTCTCTTCAATTTGAGGTTTATTTCGTCCTTGGGATAGACAGTGACTCCTGCCATAGGAGACGTCTTAAGCCCAGGGTTTGGGATCAGGTCAAACGATTGAAAGATCGTCGCAAGGATTGTCATCGCCTCAAGCATAGCGAAATTACTGCCTATACAGGTTCGTTTGCCACCACCAAAGGGAAAGTAGGAAAACTGGGGGCGCTCTTTTTTGAGCCCAGCCTGCATCCGTTCTGGCCAAAATCGATCCGGGTCTTGCCAGTACTTTGATGAGCGATGAGTCGCCCATTGACTTACCATGACCATGGTGCCTTTTTCAAGCTGGTATCCACCAATTTCCACCGTTTTTAGAACGGTTCGGCGGTTTGCCCAGGCTGGGGGATAAAGCCTTAGAGATTCTTCGATCACCATACTAAGATACCTCAAGCTAGGAAGATCACTAAAGGCGATTGGTCTATCAGCCAATTGCTCTGTAAGCTCTTGACATAACTTCTGGTAGACGTCGGGATGGCGATTCAGTAGGTAGAGTGTCCAGGAAATTGCATTGGAAGTTGTTTCATGACCGGCTAACATGAAGGTCATGATTTCATCGCGAATTTGTGTTAGGGTCATCCCTTGCCCTGATTCATCCTGGCTATGGACAAATTTTGTCATGAGGTTTGCGTCAGGATTTGATTTGCGCTGCACCGATTTGATCATTTGATTCGTAAATTGATCAAGGGTGGTAATCTGTTTTCGAATCCAGCGATTCTTTTTTGTGGGCACCCACAACGGCGACACTATACCTTTCAAACTTCGCTCCCCAAACTGATCTACAACGGCCCTAACGGTTGCGTGGATATTTGTAGGTGCCTCATGTTCATCACCTGTAAGAAAAAAGCGACTTAAGATATGTAAAGTGAGATCAGCGAGGGTATGCCTTACGGGAATCATCAGTTCGTCAGTCTCACCATCAACTGCTTGGCTATTTAGGTAATCTCTTGTCATAGACGCAATAATAGGGATAATTCCACTCAATTCCCGCCTGTGAAAGTGAGGAGCTGCGAGCCGTCGTTGTCGCTGCCAATACTCACCCTCAGAAAGCAATAGCCCATTTCCGAGCAGTGGTGTCAGTCGTTTTGCAGCCTTGCTTTTGCCAAAGGTGTCGTTGTCTTGGCGATACACCCGGGCGATATCCTCAGCGTCTGAAATCAATATAAATTCGAACCCAGCGAGATTGAAGCGACTCATAGGGCCGTATTGCGATGCAGTTTCTTGTAGAAAGCTTAAGGGGTTGCGTCGGAATTGAGGGTAAACCCCTAGAATGGGTAGCCCCTTTGGGCCAGGGATATCTTTTTTTGTTGCCATAACGGTTCCCGGAAAAATGAGAACAATATCAGTTTTTTCAGGGGATGTACCGTGAAAACTTTCAGCAAGGCAGGTTTACAAACGGTCGTTGGCAAGGCTTTAATACCTTCGATTAAGAAGACTTACCACCTTTGTAAAGCGGCTCATCATCATCCAAAAAGTTCTGACCTTCCAGTTGGATTTGTCGACTGCCGATTTCAATATGGTTTTTATCGAAGTAGCGTTCAAGTCGAAACACATATTGGTGTGCTTTGTTAAACTTTTTCTTACCATGCTCTTGAGATAACTGGAACCATTGATGGGCATCCTTCAAATCATGGTGACGCAAGTATCCAAGCCCAATATTGAAGCTTACCTTGGATTTTAATACAGAGCACTTGAGGTAATTGAGCGCTTGCTGGTAATGAGCAATAGCATCATCGAGACGGCCCTGATGAACCATCGAGATTCCCATGGTGTTGAGAAGGCTAGCATAGCTGGCTGAAAGGGATATTTCTGGATTTTGCTGAGATTGCTCCTCCATAGTTTTGGCTAGTTGAAGGCCAAAATTTGCAGCTTTATCATGTTGGTCGAGGCTTAAAGCTCGTGAGAAGCTTTTCTGGGCCGCCGCACAATCTTTGTTTTTTAGCTCGATCTTGCCGAGCGCACATAAGCGTTTGGGGTTCTTGGGGTTTAGAATATCCGCAGCTTTAAGGACTTTGTAGGCTTCTTGGTGACGGCCAATGCTAATATAGAGCTTTGCCAATCTGTTGAGAGCGCAGATATTGTGATTGTCATGTGCAATGAGGGAGAGGAGCATGGACTCGGCTTCGCGGCTAAGGTTCGCTGCGGCGAAGGCATCTGATAGCATTACCCCGAATGGAACGGGGTTTGGTGAAGTTTTGAGGCGATCTAATAACAGTGTGGTTTGTTCGCGAACGTCAAGTGTTTCGTCTTGAATCAAGCGAAGCACCCGCCCATAGTTTTCTCGATACCAGCGTTCCTCTTTATGAAGGGTTCTAGCGAGAGCTTTGAAAACAGAAGATGTCATGGGCTTCTCAAGGAACTCGGTACAAAAGTGTTCCTTTGCAAGGCTGGTTTCAGAACCAAGTGGCAAGCCGGTGAGGATCATGATAGGCGTGAGCGCAGTTTCTTGGCATTGCCGGATTCGGGAAATGATTGCTGACGGAGATAAGGAGCCTTTGTAGGCCCAATCGATGACGAACAAATCATATTTTTCAAGCTGTTCTGGGCTACTTAAGAATGGGAAGGCATCCTGGCAGTCATCGACCCCTTCGTAGCCGAAGGCGGCACAATATTGTTGGATGATCTCGACCACATGGGGATCGTGGTCAAATATAGCAACTCGTTTCTTTTCGACTCCTGGTGGCATGATATACACCCACAAAATGATGAATGCCGGAGCTGAGGAGTTCATCTATAGAGAGTCCTCAGGATTTATGCCTTCTACGGAACAATGAGCAGGAACCTGACCAGTTTTTTTCTGGTCTGTTTAACCTCTAGATCTTAGGCCCTTAGGGCTACTAATGATGGCTAATTAAATTGGTTTGCGACCTAGGGTTCATATTTTTGAGGGCTATGCGGATCGCTCCGTAAACCTGGAAAGAGACGCAGGCTGCCTGGCAGTAAATGAGAATCTTTTGGGCTGTGACTTGCACAGTCAGGCCCCATTCCGTATCCGCTTTGGGGCCGAAAAAGAGGATGACAAGATAAATTGTTAGCACGCCGCAAAAGGCGATGAAGGCCCAAGCGTATCGGTTGGGGTACTCTGGATTGCGGAAGATCGCGATGGTATACAGGATTACCGAAAGCTCGAACGATAAAAAGGTGACATGAACAAAATGTAAATGCAAGGCCCCAAACATGTCCCATGGTGTCAATGCGATTCCTAAGTAGCCAAGACCAGTCATGACACCAAAAAAACTGCCAAAGAATGCTAGAGTGCGACCGCCTGCGCGAAAGAAGTTTGGAAACATCATATAAAAAAGTACTTGGCCGATGGCAGCCAGGGTCAACGCTGAAACGAAGATAAGCATCGGACGGTATTGGGGAGCGCCATCAAAGCTTGTGACCCGCCCGAGGTCGCTGAAGAAGTTTTGGAAGAACTGATAGCCTTCAATGTGGGGATTGGTATTGGTGCCACCAGGGTAAGCAATCATCGCGACGACAGTGAGAAGGAGGAAGAGTACTAAAGTTGCTTTGGCTAAAAAAAGAGCTCGAATATGTCGCAAAGTTAGATTCATCTCATCTCCAAGTCGGTCGTCCCCATGAAGCGATCGGTAATGTCGTCAGCATACCCGAACGGAGCATGTAAAGCCCAGGGCTCATTGTGCTATTGAGTCTTTAGTAACAGTTTTCGCAAGGGACAAAGCCTCGAAAAATAGTCAATTTGTATCATTTTTTGCCCACACCTGGGCTACGACATGGGGACAAGACTGGGTTTGTATGGCGCTGCCTCATTTTCGTCCACATAGCCCTCATCATCCTCGTCCTCCACATCAAAATAGTACCCTCGATCAAGCACCTCTAGCTCTTCACCGTAAAAGTAGTGAAGCTGCTCGGTACCATCACCATCGATGTAGCCACAAAAGCAACCGGACTCAGGACAAAGATAAGTCAAAATTGCAGTCTCGCCTTCATAGAATCCCGATTTCACAAGGACCCGATCTCCGAATCTTAATTTCTGTCTTTTCTGTATCATCTCAAACCCCTTTTGTAGAAAGGATATCAGATTAGTAGACAAGGAAACTTTAAAAAAACTTAAGAAGGAGATAGCAGTTTATTTTCATTGAATAAAAAAAACATGCAGTAAATAAGACCTGGTAGAGATGTATTTATCATCTCTATTGGCATGTCATAATATTAGAGAAGAGATAAATTTGCAGCCTCTGACTAGGTTTCTTGAGTCATCAACTGATATCTGCTTTAAGTGGCCTGATGGTTTGACTACAGGCCTATTGAAATACTGCAACACCAAGGTCTGGGCCTATTCATCAAAACGATAGACTAGCGATACCAAGGTGCTATCAAAGCTCCCCACAGAGTCGATAAAAAGCTCAGTGCGACTCGTCTTGGTTTTACTTCCATCTGCATTCGTGACTTCTGTTGTTGATGTCAGCTCACTTTGAAAAAATTGGCTTTCTAGTTCTATGTGGAATGCTTTGCTCAGAGCTAGCCTTAAACCGAACTGCCCGCTGTAGAAAATACCAAAGACTTCTGTGACCGCATCAGGCTCTGTTGAATTGATTAAGGCAACCCAAGAAAGGTAAGGAATTAAGCGTTTATGTAGTCGGCTAAAAAAGTACTTGCGACCTCCACCAAGGCTGATGCTTTGAGTGCCTTCCGGGGCGTTGTCACCACTATATGAGGTCTGTGTTAGAGATGCTTGGACAAACCACTGCTTCCGGTCTTCCGTTAACAAGCCATAGCGGGCGCCTAATGTGATCTCTGATGAGGAAACGCCATCATCAATATCCTGACTGCGATAAAGTCCTTGGATCAAACTGATGTCCTCAGCTAAGGCATGGGTCGAGAAAAGAAAGGAGGAAAGGAGAGTCATCATGGCTAAGACGAGTTTCATAGGGAACTCCTGTGGTTGCTAGTTATTGCAAAAAAATCATGAAATTACGGTATATTATCTAAATCCTGCTGATCAGGCTAGCCAGACTTCACCTGTTGCACCATTGATGACTGTGAAGCTATTGCCATTGTTGGCTTTTCAGCATGATTACTCTAGCGTGCGATCAAACCGGTTTGGCTTTTGAGCACTCAAAGGCCCTATTTATTCCAGTAATTCTCTGACATTCCTGTTCGATCGATCTGATCTGAATCTTGCAGTGCAAGAAGTAGGTAACACGCTCGAATGGGGGGAGCAAAGAATGAAAATCTTACACAGAACGATAGTTTTGCTTACCGGCCTGCCATTGGCTTGCTCGGGGGGAAGCTTTAAATCAGGAGCTGTAGCGTCTCAGGAAACACCACCTGTAGCTGAGGAAAAAGCACCGCCAGTCGAGGAACCTCCGCGGGAGAAAAGCTTGGATCAAAAACCTGACGAGCCGTTCTATGTTTGCGATGATAACTCTGTGATTACAGCCAACGTCTATGAGCTTGAGGTTGATACCCAAAATCTTCCCGACTTCTCGACAATGACACCGTCTACGGAAATTTGCCTGTACGACTACAATATTGCTGAGAGGCCATTTGAGGCAGGGTTTCCTGGGGAAGAAACATTGATCGAATGGTTTGCTCTGGAATCGAAAACGCAGTTGCTTATCCCTAAAAGTGGTGAGTACGAATTTATTTTGAACAGCGACGACGGCTCGAAACTCTATATTGATAATGTCTTAGTGATCGATAATGATGGTCAGCATGCGACCACGCGAAAGTCTGCGATCCTAATATTAAATGAAGGGCTTCATCAAGTCCGCGTAGACTACTTCCAAGGACCCCGGTATTTGATGGCTCTTCAGGTGGGTTGGGTGAAGCCAGGTTCGACTCAAGAGGAGTGGATTCCACGGGATGCATTTCGAGCGCCATAGCTGACATTCAAGGACTCCCGAACTTAAATCTATTTACTAAGCGAAGGTTCCAGAGTCACCGAAATGATGACGTTTCGTTAAATTTGTCTTCGAGCGCATCACCAGGGCGCCGCCGAGCAGCTTGGCGAAGTCCTGCCATCTCCGTTTTCCCTCTGGTGACAGGGCCGTACTCAGCAGCTCTGTGCTAAGAAATAGGCCACAACCCTTAGGCACAAAGGCTGATTTTCTTGTGGTAGGCCAGTGAATTTCGATACCCGAGACGGGAAAACGATCACATATGTCGTTGGGCTTGTTTGGGCCGTATAGTGGGTACCAAGCCAGGCTTGGGGGTGAGTCAGAGGTACTCTGAAACCACGAGGAGAGTTTGAGCCAATCATCTCCCAGACCATCCTTCAGGCTATAGGCTGGGTCCATAAAAATGAAATCAAATTCGCGGTAATGCTGGTGAAGCCAAGCAAAGGAGTCAGTTTGAACTGGGGTGACGTTGTTATGGGTTCCATGAGAGCTATCGATTGCAGCGACTACGTCTGGGTTATGATCACAGACGGTGAGCTGACGTGTACTCTGCAGGTGGGCTAATTGAACCCACGAGCCCCAATATATCCGCTCCTGAAACCGCTGCCATACCCCAGAAAACCATTCGTCGTGCAGCCAATGGGAGGATGCCAGGTGGCTAACACTGATCTCACCGAGTCCTCGCTTCCACTCTTGACCAGGTGCTAGACTGTAGTAGCCAGCTCCCCCGTGGCAGTCTAAGATTCTCGCGGGCTGGTTTAGTAAGCCGATGACTTCGTGAAGAATAAAGTGCTTCCACAAGTCGCCTTTATTGCCGGCGTATCGATGATGCCGATAGTGAATGGTCATGAGGATCGTATGGGCCGAAGCTGCGATCTTTGTGGGTCAGATGTTGGGCTGTAATATCTAGTTTGTGATTTGCCCCTGTCTTTAGAGCTTTTTTGCATCTTAGCGAGGCGAGCAAGTCGGATCTCTTCTTGCTTGCGCTCGTTTTCAAGTCTTTGTTCTTTGACATAGCGAAGGTAATAAAAGCTCATTGCAGACGCCATCAGTGTCATTGCTGCTAGAGCACCGGCAAAGAGATGCAGAGCAGGAAGTTTGAGAACCGCCACTAAGAAAAATAAGACTAGCATGAAGACGAAAAATTTCACGACCCCCAAAACCATGGCAAAGCCCTTGAGGTGCTTGGAAATCTGCTTTTCTCCCCGCGAAGCTAAGGAATCGATGAGCAGACCCCCGAGGTAGGCTAGGGCGCTAATATTGGCCCAACAGAAAACATAGCCCGCTGATATCGCTTTGCTGGCTTGCGGCTCAAGCAAACTCTGGGCAAGGGCTGTAGTGACTAAAAATCCTACGAGCGTGACGATAGAAAATTGCTTGAAGGGCAGAACACGTTCTAGAACATTCACGAGGTTAACCTTTACTATTTCACAAATTGAGCGCCAAGAACTACTTAGGTCGAATCATGTAACAAATAATCGATCAAATTTCAGTAAAAAAAGTAGATTGTGACGTGGAGACGTGGCTTTTGCTACGACTAGACCCACTCACGAGTCGTTCTGAAATGAACGTAGACTCGCGAAATCCTAGCAAATTATGTAAGTCTGGGGGAAATCCAGCTGTTGCAGTTGATTTGGCTTACGCAGCACTTTTAGATAGCTTATTGAGCATGGCGCTGGCCTTGCTAAACGTTGGGATGTATTCCAAAGTTTTTTGTAGGTGTTTTTTCGTTTCTTCCTTGTTCTCCAACTTTTGGTACGCTAGTGCGAGGTTGTAGTGGACCTTGCCCGCAAATTCTTTGTTTTCGATGTGAGCAAGGCAATCGAGGTAAATCTTGATGGCTTCGTCGACTTTGTTTTCCTTAGAAAGTTTGATGCCTGCGCTGTTAAGAAGGCTGACTAACTCCTTTTCGCTCAAACTTTTTTTCAGATCCTCAGCGAGACCAGATACCTGACCTTCGTCAATTTTTACTTTGGTCATCACAGTTGCGGCTACCTTGCTCTCTGGGACGTAGTCCTGCACTCGGGAAAGGTATTTTTTGGCTTTCTTCACATCCCCAGTTTCGTAGTTACTTAGACCCGCGTTTTCTAGAACGTCGATGTGATCAGGGTTTTCCTCAGCAAGTTTGTTCAAGATTGATTTGGCTTGATCGTATTCTTTGTTCGCAACCATAGTTGCAGCAATCTTGTGTTGGGCAGCCAGAGATTTAGGATTATTGTCGAGAGCTTTTTGATAAAATTCCCGAGCCTTCATGATCTCTCCTTTGGCCAAAAGGATATCACCCATCAGGACTTCAAGTTTCTCGCTGGTACCGAATTGCTTGAGGGAGTCGGACGCCATTTCCCAAGCCATATCTTCCATCTTAGATTGAAATGCAGCCTTGGCGTTTCTGTAGGCAGACTCCTGGGGAGAAAGATTGGACTCCTGCTTGAAGACGTAAAACAGCTTGTTGATGATTTTCTCGGGAGAATAAGGCTTCGTGATCACATACTCAATGTCGTGCTCTGCAAATAAGTTCATGGTTGCGCTGTCTACAGATTCACCAACAAACAGATAGGGTTCCATCCCATAGTTGCCGCAATTGCGCAATCGTTGGAGCAGTACGATCCCTGGCTGATCGTTTAATTTGACATTCGTTATGAACAATTCAAACTGTGAACGGGTTGCCGTCTCATAGGCTAGGTTTGCACTGGTGAATGCTGAGATGTTCTTAATTTTATTTTGAACCATAATCGATTTGAAAAGATCGACTTCACTATCGTTTTTAAGCACCATGCAAATTTTTGCGCTTTTGTCGAGACTCATGCAGCAGTCCTCCTTGTCGGTAAACGTTATACCCATCGGCAGGATTGGAGGAGGAAGATCTTACTTTGAGCAAAGAGTTTGCTTCAGTTTTTCTGTCTAACAGAATCGTTTAGAAACTGAAAGATCTTACCTTGTCATTGCAAAAACCATTTTGGAATTAGTGATTTAACAGGTCTTACATTGTAATTTATTTGTAAAACTTATGTATTTAAATTCCTCTAAGAAAGTCATATAACGTGCTCATAAATTTGATTCCAAAAACAAGCAAACTATTGGGTTGTTTGTATTTCTATATCCAAATTTATGCTCTCAGTCTTTGCTTAAATAGAAATTAATATGAATTTTTAATAAAGCAAATCTGAATATATAGCTTCCACTATAAAAATTAAAGAAAAGTTATCCTCGCCCAAGGAAAACTCTTAAATACGGCAACTACCTTCAATATCTATATGGAGATTTGAAATGACGCTTTTTAGCCAAACTAGCTTGCCTCAGTTTGACTCAAAGCCCGAGAAGCGGCTTGAGAAACTTGAGGAGTTTCGACAAAAATTTCAGTACGATTTCTCGGTTGTAGATCAGGTGCCCATTTCCGCTAGCATACCAGACGAAGCTAAGGCCGGAACTTTATGGAATCTTAAGATCGTTGCAACCCAGTATCAGATCCGTCGAAATTGGGAAAAGATTTTGGAAGATAAAGACTACGTCTTTGAATTTCCGCTTCCTGAAAAGCCGGTTTCTGAAATCGCTAAGATGTTGATCGATGGTGACCTGTTGAACTATATCCGCTACACGAACCCGGATTTAGGTGTAGCTCTTAAAGACAAGCGCCCTTCCAGCTTCACACAGTACTACGAGCTGTTTAAGCAATTTGATATTCCAGAAGGCGGAGACAAGCTGTTTGACGACGGTGAGTTTGCCGACTATTTCGTTGCTGGTCTTAATCCAGTGATGATCCAAAAGCTTACTGCTCTTCAGGATAACTATGGTTTTAATGATGATCATGTTAACCAACACCCAAAGTTTGCTGATGATTCTATCGAAGGTATGATCGCTGATGAGCGCCTCTTCGTCGTTGATTACTTCGAACTTGCGTTGCTCAAAGATGGCCAGCATCCAGACCAACCAAAGTATGGTTACCGACCGATCGTCTTCCTTGCGGTTCCTAAGAATGGTGACAACCTTGAAATCCTTGCTATCCAAAATGAGCAAGGCGCTGATGCTCTTGTTTTGACGCCTTTCTCAGGCAAGTGGGACTGGCTCATTGCTAAGACTATGGTAAAGGTTGCAGATTCTAACTACCATGAAGTTGTTTCACACCTTGGTCTAACACACTTATTGATCGACCCTATTGTTATCGCAACTTTCAGGCAGTTGGCTCCTCAACATCCTTTGCATACATTACTCGTTCCTCACTTCGAAGGGACTTTGCCAATTAACGCCTTGGCTGTTAAGACTCTTCTTCCGAAGGGCGGTACTGTGGAGCAGCTACTATCAGCTGAGATCGAAACAGGTTACGAAGTGCTTCGCATCAAGCGTAACAGCTTCCATTTCCGTGACAACCTTCTACCAGCTAACCTGAAGGCTCGTGGTGTTGATAGCTCCAGTAAAATCAAAAATTACCCTTACCGAGACGATGGTCTTCTAGTTTGGAACGCTATTCAGGACTGGGTTTCTGACTATGTTGATCTGTACTATAACAGCGATAGCGATGTCGCCAACGACAACGAGCTAGCAGCTTGGACATCTGAAATCATGGCTCCTGACGCTGGTCGAGTGAATGGCTTCGCTCCATCTGAAGGCATCATTACAAAGCAAGTATTGGTTGAGACCTTAACAATGATTCTCTTCACATGCTCTGCGCAACACGCTGCTGTAAACTTCCCTCAGGGCCGTGCTTCAGCGGTTGCTTACCAGCCACTTGCTGGCTACCAGCCGGCTCCTACGACTGAAGGTCTCGACGAGCAAGGCGCGACTGAGTTCTTGCCACCACTCGACCGTGCGATCAAGCAAGTTCATACGCTTCACCTTCTTGGTCAGACGTATTACACGCAGTTGGGTCAGTACAATTTGGGCACGTTCTCTGATAAAAGAGTTGTTCCTAAACTATGGAAGTTCCAACTAGCCTTAAGAGGTGTTGAGAGTACTATCAAGGATCGTAACAAGACGCGACGTACTAGCTACGAGTACCTAGTACCATCTAAAATCCCACAAAGTATCAATATCTAGGAGACTGTGACATGATAAACAAGACTATTTCTAGACGTAGCCTGTTAAAGATCACAGGAGCTTCATTGGGTGTGGCTGCTGGAAGTTCAAAGGCTTTCGCATCTGCTTCTTTAGAAGATGATCTTTGCCAAGCAATCTTTGCAAACGTTCCTGGTAGCGTTGACGATGAAAGCAATGTTCGTCAGTTTGTTAAGGCTTTTATCAAGCGTGAAAAAGCTAAAGCAACAAAGCGAGATCGCCTTGAAGAGTTTGTGGTTGTTGAATACATGACTCGGGATGCTCAGTAATCCTGATTAAGGGGAAGCCTCTCGGGCTTCCTCCTTTTCCGCATATTCTTAGCCGTGTGCTATTTACGGTTGAAGACAATGTCGCGGTTTGCTTCTTGAGGCCGCTCAGACTCAGAAGCTGCAGCTGGGCTTAAAGGGGTTCCGAAGTACAGTTTATCATCCTCGACCACGATTACATCGTAGCCTTTCTCGCCCATGTTCTGAGGAACCCGGCAAGCACCTTCGCCTAACTGACCTGAAATATCCGTTTTCTTATCTACTTTCCAATCAGAAATTCCACACCATCCTGCTGTGTTCAAGGCGTCTACCAAAGATTGGTTTGATGGGGTAAGGTAAGCCTTGTCGAATTGTAAGTTGATTGGGTAGACATCACTGGATTCATCTTTCAGTTCGTAGTTTCCTAAGAACTCTAGGGAACCGAAGCTGTCTTCGCAGCTATCGTCACTATAAATTGAAAATGACCTTGTGACGTCCGTATTCGCAGCGTTGAAGTCCCAAACCTCCTGGCTTGAACTTGAGATGATATTGGCGTCGAGAACGTTAAAGCCACGACATGTTGTTGCCCAAGTGTTACCCGGTTGGCCTGATTGTTTCGCTAGATTGAAACCAGCATCAACAGCTTCCTGGACGGGATTTTTATCATCACCGTCGTCATCACCACAAGCTGCTAGGGCACCACATAGAAGTACACTCATCATAATACGCATTCCAAAATCTCCTCAAGTCTAAATTGGTTTTTAAAGACGTGGTGTTTCACGTCCGCCGATGTTCTCCTCTTTGCAACCCGAGTGCCAAAGTTAAAAAATATTTATAAAAAAATTCAAAACACATTCAGAGCAGGGGGTTTAGTAAGTTTTTGGGTGAGCAGCTGGGTTTCTGGGTAATGGGTGAGCGTCACCTACAGGCCTCGTCGACAAAGGTTTACTTGATTGGGACCAGCCCCTGAAATTCGAGCAAATTATTGATAGAACAGCTTACAGTGATCACGACTCATCAGGGAGTATCTTTCGTGGCACGTCGATCAGGATCATATCACTACTAGTGATGGGAGTTGCCCTTGCAGCGACCCTTTTCTACTTAGATCTCGATCTTGCGAAGTTTCAAGATTGGCTTCGGAGTGAGTTGAACTTGGCTTCGTCATCTGGTTGGCAGGGAACGCTACTAGCGGTCCTCATATTTGCCCTGAGTGCCATGTTGTTTGTTCCCGTAAACCTTTTGATTCTAGCTTTCGCTAGTATCTTTCACGGTTATGAAGCGGTGACTTATATTCTATGTGGCGTACTAGGAGCCGCAGCAGGAGGCTATGTTCTGGGTCAGCTATTGTCTCAAAAATTATTGCATCGTATGCTGCCAAAAAAGCTTCTCACCATTGGTGAGAAGATCAAAGGACGACATATTTTGCCACTGGTACTTGTTCGGCTGACTCCTGTAGCCCCTTTTAGTTTGGTCAACATCGCAGCTGGATCTGTGAAAGTTCACTTTGGGATTTACATCCTCGGCACGGCCCTGGGGATTCTACCAGGAACAGTGAGTCTGGTCTTTTTTCAAAATAGTCTCTTCGAACTGATTAGCGAACCCAGTGCCGAGAATATCGCGTTATTTGTGGGATCAGTGATCGTGGTTCTTGGAATATTTTATGGCTTGAATCAAAGGTTTTCTCAAAAAGACCAAAATATTTCAGAGGAGAGTGCTCATGCCTGATAGTCAGGATATCAAGATAATCACCTATAATGTTCACCGGATGAAGTCGCCGTTTAGGCGGCGGCCCACCAGCAATGATATATATAAATTGATGAAGCTTACCGAAGCCGATGTTATTTGCCTTCAAGAAGTCTGGCGCAGTCACCGGTGGCGACGGTCAGACCTTGAAGAGCTTTGTAATGAGCTGTGGCCTCATAGCTCGTTCGGCTACAATGTATCCTTTCCTGATGGCAACCAAGGGAATGCTGTATTAAGCCGCTATCCGATTCTTCTAGAAGACCGAGTGAGTTTGAAAACGGATACAGGGGAACCAAGAGGTGGGTTATTTTGCCTTCTTCGTTGCGGTGATCAAAGACTCGCCATCTTGAATACTCACCTGGGTCTCAGTGAAAAAGAGCCGCTGAGTCAATGGCAAACGCTCAAGTCTTATTTAGACAACTTAGGTAGCCACCATCCACTAGCTCTTCTAGGTGACTTCAATGACTGGAATCAGCGTCTGCACAATGAAATTCGAGATGCTGGCTTCGTGGAAGCCGGACAAAGTTTGTCCAATCGTTTGCCGCGAACATTTCCTTGCCCAACCCCCGTGCTACCTTTGGATCGAATCTATATGAAAGGTTTTTCAGCGATCGACGTTCGAGTCCGAGGCTTTGGTAGGCAAGGTTGGTCGTCAGACCACCTTCCATATCTAGCGCAGCTACAATTTCATGAATCGGCCTAAAGCAGAATTCCAAACCGGTAAGCTTTCGTGTAGTCCTGATACTCCAAAAGTGATTCTTTGTGGCCGTAGTATACTTGAAACATGAGGTAAGGGAAGAAGCCAAAGATTCTAGTTCTGAACTTAAAGCCCAGCTCTTGGCCGCCTTGGCTTAAATCCACTCCGTAAGGACCACCTGCGAAGACATTCAGGTAAGCCTCAACTTTATAGGCCAGTCGATCACCGAACAAGTCAGCGACAGAGACCCGTGCTTCCCAGAAGCCAATATGTTCGCGAATGTCTGGATTGGTTTTGTCTACGGAGAAGACGTTCTGAAGCCGTAAGCTCCAGGTGCCCGGGATGTCGGCGATCTTCCACCGACCATCGCCTTGAACGAAAGCGGCATTGTAGGCACGGGACTCTTCCTCAGCCTTACCATTGGATCGATGATCCAAGCCGACACTCAGGAATTTGAGAGAGCTATCGGATGCGGTCATTTCCTGAGTGTAAAAGATTTCTGGATTGTATGTGATATCGCGAAAGGGGTTAGAGTCTTTCCTAAGCAAGTCCCAAAACATTTTCTGGGTGTAGCCGAAGTATAGTGGTTGAGACTTCAGCAGCTTGAATTTAGCGCTTAGCTGAACCTTGGTATTTGGGTTGCCTCCCAGCATGTAGACATCCCGCAGGCGGTAGATATTCTCTGCCTGTTCTTCGCGCATTTGATTGATGATGAGATCCTCCGTATCATCGACCCGGTTTTTCTGCGTATTCATGCCTTGCACAGCCCATGCTTTGCTTGGGCTTAGGTTGAGAAACAGTATCCATATAAGAAGTCGCCGCGATGAATTGGGTGTCATATTGATTATCTTGATTAGTTGATTGCTACAGAGAGACGTTCACTCTATCTCACAGCTGCGGCGATGCAAAGCCTGTGCCCTTTGGAATAGCTTTACAATGGTGTGCTCCTACCCATTGTATGAAGGCTGAACCATACACTAGCCAGCCAAGGCAAAGGGACAATGCTACAGCTTGCAGCGGTCAGGAGTGTAAGGTTCTGTTGGCGAACGCAAAATGCTCGTGGTATACCCCTTGCAGCTCGTAGCATCAAACATGGGCACGGTCTGACGATAGCGGTGGAGCTATCGGTCCGCAGCAGAATAATTGACATGGATAGGTACGGAAAGGAATCGTTTTAATATGGAGTCGATACAGGTTGCCTTCGAAGCATTGAACGATAAGTTATGGGGCTGGGTAGAAAAGTTTATTGAGAGCTTGCCGAATATCGCAGTGGCGTTGGTTCTCCTAGTTACTTTCTGGATTCTAGCGCGGTGGACAGCACGTATTGTGTCTTCGGTTATAGGTCGGACTGTGGTGAATCCGAGCCTTTGCAATCTATTAAGCTCAATGGCGCGGGTGTCTGTGATCGCGGTAGGGTTCATTCTCGCACTAAGCGTGCTCCAACTTCAGCAAGCGGTTTTTTCACTCCTAGCTGGTGTTGGGGTCATGGGTTTAGCACTTGGTTTTGCATTCCAAGACCTAGCGGCAAATTTTGTTTCAGGCATTATGATTGGCATCAGAGCGCCGATTAAACTTAACGATGTAATCGAGATCGATGGTGAACTTGGCACTGTTGTGGATGTCAGAATTCGCGATACTGTGATGCGTAACTTTTCGGGGCAGGAAATTGTGATTCCCAACAAGCATTTCATGGAGCGAAAGTTTACCAATTACAGCAGCTATGGCCAAAGACGGATCACACTCAATATTGGTGTTAGCTACGACGCTGATTTGAATCAGGCGAAAGATCTCATTTTGGAAGCTGTGAAGGGTTTAGATGATGTTCTAAATGATCCTGAGCCAACAGTTTTCGTGGAAGGGTTGGGTGTTTCATCTGTAAACCTGGTCGGCTATATCTGGATCAAGTATCCCGGTGGTCCTAGCTTCCTCGATGTGAGACATAAGGCGATTGTTGCTGCTAAAAAAGCTCTTGATGGCGCTGGTATCGATATTCCATTTCCAATCAGAACTTTGGATTTTTCGGAGTCTGCAAGCGAGGCTTTAAAGGCTGCTATGCCTGGTAAAAATGGCTGAAAAGGCGACCATTAAGTTTATCCATCGATTAAAAACTCCACGGGTTCGAATGACCCGTGGAGTTTTTTGGTAATAAGGGTTTTTACTTTTTCCAACGGATCGAATAAAGATCGTGGCGCCTGTTTTTAAGGTTCTGCACCGTGCCGCTGTTCCTAGCATAAGTAAGGTCATCAAAGCGAAGGTCAGCCATGGCAACAGTCTCCACATTAGGTGTAGTATCCGCTGCAATGCCATCACGAGCAAAACTAAAGTCACAGGGGGTTAAGATACAGCTTTGCCCATATTGAATATCCATGTTGGGAACCCCCGGCAAGTTTCCTACGTTGCCAGATAGCACCACAAAACATTGGTTCTCCACAGCACGGGCTTGAGCACAGTAGCGGACGCGCAGGTAGCTTTGCCGTTCGTCCGTGCAAAATGGCACAAATAGCAACTTTGCACCTTGATTGATCAGGTGACGGCCCAACTCGGGAAACTCGGAGTCATAGCAGATCAAGACTCCGATAGGCCCGCAGTCTGTGGGAATAACGCTTACCTCATGGCCCCCTCTAATATTCCACCAATAGCGTTCGTCTGGGGTAGGGTGAATTTTATACTGTTCATAGATCTCACCTTGGCGGAGGAACACGTAGCAAACATTATAAACTTCGTTGCTATCGTTGCTATCGTTGGTTTTGGTGGGGTGGGAGCCGCCAATGATGTTGATGTTGTAGCGAATTGCTAGTTCTAGCATGAACTCTTTAAACGGCTCGGTATAGCGAGTTAGCGTTTCCATGGCTTGAGCCGGGGTGAGATCAGCCTTGTTATCGATTGAAAGCAGTTGAACTGTGAATAACTCTGGAAAGGTCACAAAATCTGCTTCGTAAGAGGCAACCACATCCACAAAGTATTCAACATACTTTTTAAAAGTTTCAAAGGAATCCAAGGATCGTTGGCCGTACTGAACCGTTGCTACGCGGACTCTTTTGTGCAGCCGTTGACTGCGGGTGCTTTCATCGTCCAAGGTTCGTGGCGTACCAGGCTCGATCTCTGGATTGCGCCATACCATAAGAGTTGCATAGCCACGAGACTCCCGATCATCAGGGTGATAGCCTGGCAAAATCCCCCTAAATTCGAAGCCTTGTCTGAGCTGAAAATTGACCACGGTGTCTCGAAACTTCCGTTGCTTGACAAGCTCGACATACTCTTCAGGGCTTTCCACAGACTTTTCGCGGCGGCCATAGCCGGGAATTCGACCACCGAAAATGATGCCTTCAAGCCGTAGGTACTGGCAGAGTTTCTTCCGAGCGTTATAAAGGCGCTTACCGATGCGGAGGTGCCTGTAACTGGTGTCCACACAGACTTCCATGCCATAAAGGTAATTGCCCTTAGGGTCGTGGGTACTGGCGAAGCCACCACCGCTTACTTCAATCCAAGTGTGAGGGTGCAGGGCAACATTGCCGGATACAATGAATGTGGCGCAGTAGCCGACGATCTTACCTTCGTATTCACAAACAAACTGACCCTCGGGGAAGTGGTTGATGTGACCCCGAAGCATCGCCAGGGTGTATGGAGGCTCAGTAGGATAACACTTTTTAGCCAAGTCACGAATAGCGACGATGTCTTGGGGTTTCGCCTGTCTCACCTGCAGCATAGAACGTCCTTCCCGAATTACGATTCAATTTCATAGAGTGAGCTTTCACGCTTACGTTTTACCATGGGGCGCTCTTTTGGTGAAACAGCCATGTGAGGCAAGTCATCTGATCCTTTGAAAAAATTAAGCTGTGGCAGAAAGGATACAGGTTTTTTGTGGCGGGTAGTCCTGTGGGCTGGGTCTTGGGGCTTCTGAAGGTGTCGAACTGGTCATGGAGGCGGGAAACTCTTGTCTGGCCGGAAATCCCTGGCGTTCGATAGTTTGAAATTTTTTGGCCCTATGCTAACTAGCAAGGATAGACGGAATTTATTGCCACAGAGGGACAGTCATGAAATACATCGGCCTTATCACATTGCTCCTTATCTCCATGAACTCATTCGCAGCACGCAAGTATGTTTCTGATGTCTTATACATCCCAGTTCGCACGGGCCCGTCTAATAAGCACAAGATCATCGGCTATCTAAAAAGCGGGACTCAGGTAACGGCTCTCAAGTCGGCGGATGAATATACTGAGATCAAGTCACACGGAGAAAAGCAGAGGCAAGGTTGGGTTAAAGCTCGATTCCTTCTTGATGAGCCAATCGCTGCCATGAAGCTAGAGCAACTGAATGACGACATGAAACGCATGACAGAGATTCGCCAGGAGCTAAACCAATTTAAGTCACAGGCAGAAAGTCTTAAGTCGGAACGAGATGGACTGGTGAATCAATTGGAGCGGATTAAGAAAGTGTCATCTTCAGCTGTGGAAATTGATCAGGAAAATCAAAGCCTGAAAGCTAAGGTTGTTCAATTGGAGAAAGAGCTAACTGACGTCAAAGAGAAAAACTTCCTTTTGGAAGAAGATCAGCGAAATGAGGGCATCAAGCTAGGAATCTTTGCTATTGCTCTTGGCACCTTGGTAGGTTTTGTTTTACCTTACATGAAACCCAGAGGCCAGAAGCGCCGTAACTCTGGGATTCGACTGCGATAAGGAAACATGAATGCAACTCAATGGTATAGTATTCGAGGACGCTGGCTGCTGGCTGGCAGATGTACCGGGTCTTGATTTGATGGTTCAGGGGGATAGCAAGGAGGATGCTTTTAACGAGTTAAAGGAAGTTTTTTCAGAGGAATTTCCTGATGTTATCGCAACGTTCGACTGGCTCCACGAGCTTCAAGGTGTTTTTGGTGTTCGCTTCAAAAAACCCGGCCAAATACTTCACGTGATGATCAAGCGCCACCGTGAGACAGTAGAAGAGCCCCTAAGTCGCATTGCCTCTCGGGCGAAAGGTGTTGATTCAGAACTGTGGAAGGAGATTGAATCAGGCTCTCGCCAGTCTACTGCGGCTCAATTCTTTTCCATGCTGGATGCTTTGGGGCTCGATGTGATTGTAAGTGTCAAGAAGCGTACCGATTAGCTGACCCATCTATAGTCCTGATATAATTTAATAAAGTGGCTTCTTACGAAGCCCTAGTTGCTTGGCTCTGAGCCTTGCTTCCTGCCTATTTGTTACCATTCTGAAAGAAAGTCGTTTTTTAAAGAAAATTTTGTGGTGTTTGTCGATGAGCAAGAAGACAACGGCAAGAACGACGGAATTTGACTATGACAACATACATCGATGAAGAACAGTTTCTATCTGAATACGAAGATAGCATGGATATTATTGAGATGATGCTGCCCAAATTTGAAGTTGGAGTAAAAGAATCAGTTGTCAAACTAGAAGGTCTTTTGCAGGGTACAGACTATCATGCACTCAGCGAAGAACTCCATAGCCTCAAGGGAATGGTGGGAAACTTTTACTGCCCCAAGCTCTACGACTTGGCTTTGGGAATGGAAACAACGGCTAAGGCAGGAACCGCCGATGGCATTACAGATTCACTTAAGGAGTTCTCTGAACTTTATCCAAAAGTGATTGCCGAGGTGGGAACCCTTTTACAACGTTACGCCAGCTAGCGAATCAAGCCAAAAATCGATAATCAGTAAACTAATGAGTTATCAGCGGGCGCAGAATGATCCTCGTCGCTATGATCGATGAGCTGTAGCCCTCTGATTCCCTTGATGGGTGATAGGTCTTGGATATCATTGCCAGTGATGACTACGGTTTTTAAGCGTTTCAGCTCACTTAGGTCGTCGATATGATCAAGCCTCTGATAGCTTAGGTCGAGATACTCAAGATTGGGCAAGTAGCGTAGAGGCTCAAGGCTACCAACCACGAAATGAGGGTCATTGAGCTTCAGGCTTTTCGTGCGCTCAATCTCTTCAAAAGCTTCACGACAAGACTTTGCTTGCAGGCTATTGACGATGATCGACATGGTTCGAAGAAAATCATAGGAGTGCTCCGACGATTCACAGCGATCGACAAAGTTTAATGGTTGACAGTTCCGAGATTTCTGATCAAAGCGGAGGCCCTGCCGCTGGCAGCTTTCCTTATCCACGTAGCTTCTGATCGCCTTACATGTCATGGAGGCCTGGTCGAGGTACTCCTGTTCGGCACAACTAGGAATTGTCAGTAAGCAGGCTTTCCAAGTATCGTTCCAAGATTGACCTTCCGGGCAGGCAGCCTTTTCTGTCCCATAGCTACTAACCGAATGAATAAGCGACATTAAAAACAGTATTCGCAATCTTATTGAATCAATCATGGCAATCCTTCGCTTCTGTTCGTTACCAGAGACGGTGAGCATAAAGGATAAAACGGAAAGAGCAATTACTTCTGTGAGAACTGAAAGCTCTTTGTTTCCTTAAATAGATACCTTACACACTGGTAAAGTGACATAGCGAACCGAACTCGTCAATAGTGCAAGTTATCCGGAGTGTAAAAAAGAGTGCGGTTCTTGGAATCGTGTTTTGCCTCCTTTGGAGTCCTTTCATTCGTTGCTTGCTTTATTTGACAATTGAGATCATGGTAAACCTAGCTTCGATCCTACGCTCTCAAGGTACTGCAAACTCGATACCAAAGGAGGCGTTATGAAAACTTCGATGACCAGCCGTCTTGCTAATATGCAGCAGCAGCTAGCCGAACTGATCGAGCAAATGGACGGTGCTCGCACCAATCTTAGCGGCTCCCTGCCAGGCAAGCATCAATCCCTTACCAACTTTCTTCAGTATCTTTGTGTTCGTGATGTCGACCTAAGGCCATTGCAGGACGATCTTCAAGCGGTCGGCTTATCATCCTTGGGGCGCAGCGAGCTAGCCATTCATGGGAGCATGAAAGCGAGCCATGCATGGTTGCTGAAATTCACCGATAATGACTTTGACCCGCTAAACGCCATTGAAAGTGTTGATGATGAATTGAAACAAGGGAAAGCACTATTAGATGATCATACCGAAAAACTGTTAGGCCCCAAAAGAGGCGACCGTCGCCCTAGAATTATGGTCACTATCCCAAGCGATGCCCATCAGGACCAAGAGTTAATAACTCAGCTTATGGATGGTGGTATGGAGCTCGCAAGAATTAATTGTGGTCATGGTAGCATTGAAGATCAGTTCAAAACCGCTCTAGAGGTCAAGCACCTAGCACGTAAAAAAGACCTCGATATTAAAGTGATGTGTGACCTATCTGGCCCTAAGATTAGAACACGATCACTTGGTCAGGGGCCAGGGGTTTTTAAGCTAAAAACCACTAAGGATGCCTATGGCCATGTGCTGACGCCGGCTCGTGTACACTTAGTGTCCTATCCTCTGGTAAATCATAGTGAGCCGTGCTTGCCCGTTTGTGGTCAATTATCGAGCCTCAACGATGGTGACGTCTTGCATTTCCGTGATTTGCGTGGTCGAAAGCGTCGGGCAGTGGTAGAGGTTTTTGAGGATCATCGATTCATAAAGTCTTATCGCAATGCTTACCTTGGAAATGTTACGAGACTGCATCGCGGTCATGATCTGGTTCTAGCAGTGTCTCACCTGGAGCCCTGGGAGATCCAACATCGAATTCACCAAGGGGAACTTTTCAGTCTTTGTTTATCTATGAACGACTACCACGGAGAGCATTTCTGCATCGAGGCTAATTTCGAAGCCTTTTGGGACACTCTAGCAGTGGGAGATCCAGTGGTGTTCGACGATGGACGTCTAGCAACCGTGGTTCATGACAAGGATGAAATCTCTGGTTTTGTTGTTTTGAAAGTACTTCGCGCACCTAGCAAGGGCTTTGTTATGAAAGGCGATCGCGGTATTAACTTCCCCGATCAATCGCCTCAGCTTGCGGCTCTCACCGCAGACGATCAAGAAACGATCGATCTACTTCACGGAGTTGCAGATATCTTCGCGTTCTCTTTTATAAAGCACGCTCAGGATGTCCGTGAGCTGAGACAATTTCTAAACTCCAGGCAACTGGATCAGAGCAAGGGTGTGGTTCTTAAAATAGAAACCAAGCAAGCAATCAATCACTTGCCTAGCATTATTATCGAGGGATTGAAGCTTGATCAGCTTGGCATTATGATTGCTCGCGGCGATCTAGCTGTTGAAGTGGGCTTCTCTAGACTTTCCGAACTTCAGGAGGAAATTCTCACCCTTGCCCGAGCAGCCCATGTGCCGGTGATTTGGGCGACGCAAGTTCTGGAGTCTCTGGCAAAAAGCGGGCTCCCGAGCCGCGGTGATGTCAGTGATGTCAGCCGAGGCGAACGAGCAGATTGTATCATGCTCAACCAAGGGGACTTCATCCTCGATGCTCTTCAAATGACTCATGATGTTTGCTGTCGCATGGCGGGGCACCAGAGGCAGAATACCACCTTGATGAGAGAGCTGGCCATCGTCAAGGATCGGCATCTTGATTCTTACCAGCATGGGTCCGAAAGGCTCAATTGGACATGAGGTTTTACGGGAGACTTACTTCCCGTTGATCGACAGCACAGGTTGCACGTCTGCTCCATAGTCAAGTAGCACTGCTGCAACCAACACAATCGCTGCTGCGACCATAAGCTTTGTCAGAAGTGGCAAACAGAATCGAAACCACAGATGATAGGGAATCCCTGCCATTCCGATGATGCCCATGAGCACGGCGTTTGTTGGTATGATCATATTAGAAAATCCGTCACCAAACTGATAAGCAAGCACAACCACCTGCCTGTTAACACCGACTAGGTCCCCAACAGGTGCCAGTAAGGGGATGGTGACATAGGCTTGGCCGCTGCCTGAGGGAATGAATAAATTCAATAGAGTCTGCATCACTAGCATACCCACAGCGGCGATCTCAGAACCGACGTATGATAAGGGGAACGACATACCATAGACTAAAGAATGAAGGATCTGACCATCTTCTAGAATCAAGGCAATGCCTCTTGCTACGCCCACTAACATAGCGGTGTTCGCAAGTTCCTTCACTCCCTCGATGAATTGCTCTGCAGCTTCGTCGGCATTTAGCCTGCCAACGATGACAGTGAACAGTCCCCAGAGAATAAACAGAGCACCAAGCTCATCGAGATACCAACCATGCTGTGAAATGCCCCAGACCGCAGTGATGATGGTAACAACCAAGCCAAGTAGAATCAGTTTGTGTGCCAAGGTAATTTTAGGGTAATTGGCTTTGTCCGTGCCTTTAAGTGGGCAGGGAATGTGTGCTGTCAATGATGCATCTGGGTTGGCCAGTACTGTTTTGGCATAAGACCAGACATGATGAAATCCGATCACTACAAAGGGTACAAAAATTGCCAAACGGAGCTCGATGCCTGAGTATATGGGTACATTCGAAATGCTCTGGGCAATCATCACGGTGAAAGGGTTGAAGGCAGACACACCATAGCCGATACCATAGCCAGTTACAGTCATACCCACTGCGGTCATGGCATCCAATCTCATGGCCCGGCACAGGCCCACCAGGATAAGAATAAACGGAATATATTCGCCTGCTGCGCCAATCACGCCAGAAGCCATTGCAAAACTGAAAATCACCATGAAGATTAGCATGTGAGGTTTCTTGCCGAAGCGTTCCAGTAGACTTCCGATGAGGGCATCAATAGTCCCCGTCGACCGAGCGATGGCCAAGACTCCTCCGATAATAAATACAAAGAAGATAACATCCTGAGCACCGGCAAAAGCTCGTGGAATTGCGACGAAGAAATCCATGGGAGTGAGCCTTGTTTTTTCCTCACTCAATTGGAAGGTGCCAGGAACGACGGACTGGCGGCCATTGTCTAAGGTGATGGTTTCAAAAAAACCTTGGGGAACGATCCATGTGGCTAGGTATGCCACAAGCATCATGGCGAGCAATAAAATCAGGGTGTGGGGGATCTTTATTTTTTCTGTCATTGGTGCGTTTCACTACTAACTAAAGGATTCAAAAGAAAATATGAGCTTGAAGCATATGGCTTCGAGCACCAATACCATACACGCTATCGCCCATCAACCAAAGCCCAAGTACACACTGACCGAGGTGTGTCGGTTTTCTTTAAGAGGCTTTTTGGCTGAGATAAGTCGATCCAGTTTCAGAATTCCGAAGATCTAATACGTAAAGAGACACAGCATCGGGGTCGTCCAGCTTTTGCGCCTGAGGTCGTGTTAAAGCTACCTCGGTAAATTCTTGCCGTAAGGGCTCAGGAAGGCTGAGAAAGACAGTTTCTTGCACCGTGATTGTACTACCCTTAAACAGATCAATTGGATCAAGATCGATCTTCCTCGCTGCTTCATACCGAGTGGCAAGGACTAGAGCCGATCCCTCTAAATCGTATTGAATGGGAGGGTGTTGCGTATAGAGGCCCTGGACCGGCCCTAGCACCACACCCATACTACAATTGATCTCATCGATGTAGTCGAGCTTTTTGGCT
The DNA here is from genome assembly GCF_900177345.1 of Pseudobacteriovorax antillogorgiicola. Lineage (NCBI taxonomy): Bacteria > Pseudomonadati > Bdellovibrionota > Oligoflexia > Oligoflexales > Pseudobacteriovoracaceae > Pseudobacteriovorax > Pseudobacteriovorax antillogorgiicola. The sequence continues at coordinate 7,491 of NZ_FWZT01000028.1, read as the reverse complement.
TCTTCCTCAAAAATTTTGTAGAAGTCGAGACATAGCTTTAGAGCTTGCTCTGATGATCCGCCTTCAGGAACCTGAAAGGGGTAGCCAACAGAGCAAAGAAAGCCATCTCCCATTTCTTTCACACGAAACCCGCGGGAACGAAGCTTTCTATCATCGTAGCCCTCTAATAATTCTTGGTGACAGCCTAGCAACACAGCGCGAAAAAACTGCTTGCTTCGTTCGTGGCGAATCTGGCTGCTATTAACAATGTCAAAGCAGATCACACAGGCCTTTCCCGGGGAGGTAGGCATTGTCTTTTCGACAGTACCTCCTTCTTTGATCAAGCGAATTTGGTGCGGATAAAAAACCTTTTCTAGCTGGCGGTAAGAATGCATAGAAATCCGTTGTTCCACCTCAAACCCATCAACGGTCCGCTTCATCTTCCCTCCGAGGGATAGAGAAAACAGGACCAGCTCGCCTACACTAACGAACAGGTGAACGTGTACGGTAAACCAGTTTCTCTCAATATAGCCAAACGAAGTGTAAAGAGCTGTCACCCCTCCGAGAACATAAAGCAGCCACCCCGCTGCATAAATCTTGATATAAGTGTCATCCCTGGTTCTTATGATGCCCATAAGAGAGGTATAGATAATGAGAATGGTTGCAATGGTTCCACAAATGAAAACAGCGGTGCTGGAGTGCTGGTGTTTTATCGAGGAGGCTAGAATAGAGACGATTGTTAGTAACTCAAAGGCTGACCAGGTAAAACCTAGCCAACTCTTCCTTGGGATCAGAAAGAAACTGCGAATAAAGAAAGACGATACCAGCAATCCGATCATGATCAAAGTGGAGCCTAATATGGGTGGAATTAATGAGATATGAAAAAACTTATAGGCAAATACTTGCATAATACCAAAGGTGTATGAAAGATGGGCTACTTGTGTGAAAGTGAATAAGCTATAAGTTGAGAAAGTCGAGTCTCGTAACAAGACTGCGATGATCAGATTATATATCGCAATGATGAGCATAGCCCCAACGGCCATACCAATAAGAAGGTTCCGACTATCCTGATAGAGGTCTAAGCCTTCCTCCGACCAGATCCTGAGGGGAATATTGATGGTGTATTTTCCACCCACCTTGAAGTCAACTTGATTGAGTCCTTTCTCAAGACGAACTGGAAACAGGAACGATCGAGATGGGATGGGGCGTTCGCTCATATCAACGCTAGCTCCACTCCGCTGAAAATGCTCACGAGCACTCGGATTAAGGACTCTGAGTTCGATGAACTCAACAAATCGATGATTGATACTAAGGAAGATCAGATCATTATCGGTGCTTTCTATAAACAGCCGAATATAAGCTGAATCGTCAATTTTTCCAAGATTCGCGGCCTTATCCTGAAAACTGAAGGAATTTTGCGGCAAAGTATCGAAAATATCATCCACTGTTTGGAAATCGAGATTTTCCCTATGGAGACGGATGTCGGCATAGCGATTGATATAGGCTCCACTCCAAGCTTGTTCGTTTTCGTCCAGGGACAAAACTGGGGCGGTCAGGGGTTCGACTTCTGCTCCCAGTAGTGTATTACTACCTAGAGCTAGGCCTAAAACGATGAGGAGACTGTTTATTAACTGGTACATGAATGCTCAAAGTATAGAAAATCTCCATTTTTTTTCGGTAAGCTATGAGACTAACTAAAGCTTGTCGCGCTCCCATTCAGGAAACCCATAGAAATCCCGATCATTAGGCACGAGGAGATTGAAATCTTGATGTCTTGGTCTAAGCTAAACCGTCAGTCTAAAATTGGTATCCTGATGTCGTTATTTGGCATTGTAGGATGGGGCTTAGTTATTGTTTCAATTTATGTTTTTAGCTTTATCTTTGATTCTCCAGCAAACATTAATTTTATTCACTTTGCTCTGGTGCCTGGTGCTCTCGTTTTCTTAGGTTGTGTTTTAAATACTCCATTTATCATCGATAAGCTGTCCCTATCTCCTAAATTTGTAACGTTATGTCTTACTGCTGCCCATGGGATCTGGGGGCAATTTGCAGGTCTACAAGCTAACCCTGAATACAATGGCTTCGTTCTGCTTTTTCTATTCTCATTTGGTCTTTTATATATAAAATCCAACTTTGGCTTTAGCAAAACCTTAGCCTTTGCACTTGCTAATTTGTTATTGGCTATCGTTTTAATCTATGCTCTTTCGATCGACTTTGGTGTCGATGAAAAGCTATTTCTGTTCTTCTTTGCGTTTTCAGGGATAAGTACAGCTATCAACAACGCTGTTCACCACCGCAAAAGCCGCGAGTATTCTAGCCTGCGGCGGGAAGTCACGCATAGCTCAAATGAAGTGCGTAAAGTTTTGTATCCGCATCAAGTAAGCATGATCTCAGGAGGGCAACTTCTGGAAGAAACGATGCCAGTGAAGGAGGGCGCGGGTTGCTGTCTAATCTTTCAGATCAACGATTCCAGTTCGGTAAAACATGAACAGGCTCAGTGCATTTTTCGTGAACTATTTAGCAACTTTAGCAGGATGATCCTCGCTGAGGGGCAGGATCATCGTATTGGTGAGGGGCCGGTTGTCGATGCTTATCGAGTGAGTGAGTTCGGCGACAAATTCGTTTGCACCATCGGTTTTCCATTTGCCTGCTCTGAAGATCAATCGCCATCAGAACTTGCACTGACCCTTGCTGAGAAGTTTAATGCCAAGTTTCTAGAGCTGATTACTGGGCTCTCTTATCCAAGACACATATCATGCACTATCACCATCACAAGAGGTCAATTAGAAGGCTATTATACCCAAGGTTTACCCGTGGAGTATCAACTCTATGGAGAAGCCCTGATCGTTGCAGAGCGTATCAATGAGCTACGCTCGCAGCTATCACAGGCACTCCAAGAGGATCGTTCATTGCTGATAATCCAGGAGCTTGTATACAATAGCCTACCGAACCGAGTTCGTGATCAGTTTCAAGTTCTCACACTCCAGGATCATGGTTTGATTCTTCGTGGAGCGAGCCACAACAAACAGGTCTTCCACAGGCTTCTCGACGAGCCTCAAATCTTGTCAAATTCAGCGTGACGACCTTTGAACGCTCATTGGTTACTTCTTAAGGGGGTCGCTTCTACGTGATTGTCAGCTGGTCTGACGTGATCTAGGATCGCCTGAATGATCATCTTCTTCTTGAAAGGTTTTGTGATGAAGCCAACCATTCCTGCTTCGATTGCGCGCCTTCGATCCTGCTCAAAAGCGTTAGCAGTTAGGGCAATAATCGGGGGACGGGTCTCGCCTAGTGCCGCCACAATCTGTTTCGTGGCCTCAACTCCATCCAGCTTGGGCATTTGCATATCCATGAAAACCACATCGAAGCTTTGTTGGGATACTTTTTCCACCGCTTCAATGCCGTTCTCTGCAAGATGGATCTTATAGCCAAGTCTATCAAATATACTTACAGCTAGCTCTTGGTTGATTTTATTATCTTCCACGACAAGAATTTTTAAGTCCGGAGGAAGTACCTGGTTTGAGTTCCTAGCCAATTTCTCGCTAGGGATTTGGTCTTGTATTGGTGCTTGAGCCTCTTTTAAAGGTATGAGAAAGGTGAATTCACTGCCTTTGCCAAGATCACTCTGTAAAAAAATCTGACCACCCATGAGTTTTACCAGCTTATAGCAGATGGAGAGACCGAGGCCGGTTCCGCCAAACTTTCGAGTTGTAGACGTATCTGCCTGGGTGAAAGCTTCAAATAGCTTCGCCTGATTGGCCTCAGAAATTCCAATTCCCGTATCTTTTACCGACACAGAGAGATTTTTGGAGGCATCCGCTTTCTCGTATACTTTGCAGGTCACTAAAATTTCGCCGTTTTCAGTGAATTTGATCGCATTGGAAAGAAGATTGAAAATGACTTGCCGCATGCGAACCTCGTCGCCCACTATAAAATCAGGGACTTCAGGCGCGATCGATAGAGTGATGGTATTTTGACCTTCTTGTGCCTTTAGCTCGAGTAGGTGCTTGCACGATTCAATCAGCTCTTTGAAAGGGAAAGGCCGCGCCTCTAGCTGCAACTTTCCGCTCTCGATTTTAGATAGATCAAGAATGTCGTTGATAATGGTGAGCAAAGCTTCACCAGAGACAGAAATCAATTTAAGCATGCGTTGTTGTGAGGCTTGTAGCGGAGTGTCCTGCAATGACTCTACCATGCCTAGAATACCATTCAAAGGGGTTCTGATTTCATGGGACATGTTTGCAAGGAACTCGCTTTTTACCTTCTCAGCATTTTCCGCTCTTTCCTTCTCTCTGTTCAGTTCGATGTGAGGAGCGACGATGAGGCTAAAACCAGTGCGACTGATGAGAAACGCAGCGATGATCACAATGAAAATCAGAATAAGGAGATTTTGCGAAAATAGCCTGACCAAGGCACTTGATGCCAATGAAGTATTCAACGATAGTTTTAAGATAAGACCGTGTTCCTTGATAGCCTCGGTAAATTCGATATCGAAGGATTCATCCTTAGCTTCGGGTTTTTTAAAACTCTGGACCAGTTGGTGTTGGCTGTCTAAAACCTCGATCTTTCGTAGATCCTGCCTCAGAAAACCTTTGAAGACGTCATCAAACTTTGGCTTCCCTATGGTTACGAGCACTCCTTCTATAGAGTTTTGGTATTTAATGGGGTGGAGAATTGCTAAGACGTGATTCTGGTCTGACCTTTGGATATGGGTTAGAACATGGTCAAGCTTACCGTTAATTATAGGCTCTAGCTTGGTCTCGATGGCCTGCCACTGGTCGGGCTGGAGGTTGAGATCAGGGTGGATGGTCTCTAAGATAAGCTTGCCTTCGAAATCGTAGATACGACTTTGGCTCAGATCGTCGATGATGGTGAACTGTTCCAAGAGATCCTTTAGGTAGGCTTTATGTACGGACTCCTGAACCACCGCGTTGATGATTTCAGTGTGAGCAGCCTTCTCCCGGTGAGATCGTTCAACTGACCTTAGAAATGTCTTCAATGATTCGCGAAAGGTTTGAATTTCTGAGCGTCCCTGCTGCTGAAACACCAGGTCTAGAGACGTGGATAGGTTGAATAGGAACAAGCCAAGAAAGCAAGAACCTAAGGCAAAGATAGAGCCGAAGATATAGATAATAAATTTATAGGTCAGCTTCTTCACGGCAAGTCATTCCACGTTTAAGATCACGTTGTCTTTGCTGTAGTAACCGATGGCAAAGTCTTCTAGGGTCAGTGCTTCATGGGCATCAGGATTGTCTTTTCGATATGGTTTAAATGGGTTTTTGTAGGATTTAACCAAACCATCGAACCTCAACGGCTTTGTTTCCAAGGAGTGCTTTAATTGCTCCCTTAGCTTGGTGATAGGTTGCGATAGATCCATGGACTGGAGTGCAAGTAGCACAATCGATGTCAAGTCATAGGCATGACTGACACCAGTTCCAGCCTTAATGTCACTGCTGGACCGAATATCTGGATTTGTCTGAATAAGCCTGTCGAAAACTTGCTTTTTTCTAGTGCTTTTTATCTGGTTAAAATTAAAGGAAGTCTGGATAAATTTCAGATTTAGGAGACTGCGAATGCTATGAGGCACAACTTCATGAAAGTCACCACCTGTGATTCCCCAATGGGATAGTACGGGAATTTTAGTGGGCTCTGGGTGATGGGCTAGGGCGTTGATGAGGATCGCGCCCTCCTTTGAGTTCGCTACCAAGAGAATTAAGTCGCAGTTTGCATCGTAAAGTTTCGCAGCAATATGTTTTGCTTGGTTGCTTTTAATTCCCCATTGAAAGCGAACGACCTTAGCGATCTGAACCTTATTTTCTTGAAAGCCTAGCCCCATAGTTTTTAGGTTGGACGTGCCCCAGCCAGTGTCTTCCAGGAGCAGGCAAGGGCTGGTCGATTTCAAAGTCCTTGCCGCATAGTTGCTTAAGAATATTCCGGCTTTAGAGTCGTCTATAGACAGTCTGAAGATATAGTTTGATGGGCCTTCCGCTCGGGTGATTGGTCCAGCAGCTGCCCAAGGGACTAAAAATGGAACTTTTTCCTCATTGATCAATTTTCTGTGAGCTAGAAGGGGAGGAGAGTGAATACCACTCATCATTGCTAGACCCTGTTCACTGGTCTTAAAGCTCTGAATATTCCGTTTACTCCGTTTGCTGTTGCCACGGTGATCGACTCGCTTAATAATGATCTGGCGTCCCTGAATTGCGGAACCGTGGTTTTCAATGGCAAGTTGCGCACCCATTTCGATCGCTACAGAAGATTCACGATAGTTGGTGAAATCTGCATCAAGCCAGATTTCAAGAGCTGGCTTGTCCTCGGATCTGAGGCGATCAGGAAGCCCAATAAGACCTGATAGGATAAGCAGGGTAAAGTGACCTTTCATAACTGCTCCCTGATTTTTTTAAGGCTCTCAAAATACTGATGTTTCTTATCACCCAGTTTAAGTAAATCGTCCACCCAGTGAAGACCAAGCGTATTTAGGTTTTTGTATGCCATAGACCAGTCGCGAAAGATTCGGTCGCTGGCGAGAGATTGAACGTAGGGTTGAATATTATGATGCCGAGGATCTTTTCGGATACGATCGAAAAGGTCTTTCACTCTGTCTTTCTCCCCTTCGAGAATTTGGAGGAATAGATTGTTTTCATAGATGAGAATGCCACTGATATCGTTCTTTTTATTGTATTTGCGAGCCACCTTTAGAATGGCAGCAATATCTTCATCGTTTAGGCCGTCCCTCGGGGTGCTATAGTAGGCTAGGTTATAAATCAATGGCTGACCACTCCTTCCTGCTTCGAGGCAACCTGTCGATGAGACAAGTGGTCTGGGTAGACCGGGCTTCAAGCTGACTCTTAGTTTTCGGTTGTTCCAAGTTTAATAGAAGTTAATTGATTCTGGGGGAATCATTTTTCTTCGTAAGAATTTATTTTGCGAGACGAACTTTGGTTGGAGGGCTAGCTATTTTGCGTTTGATAGGTGATTTGAGTGGGTAATATTAGGTTGCTAGTGAAAATGTAGGAATCAAAATATCGTACCACTATCGAAAACGTTCCCAGAATAGCCTGCCCAGGGGGAAAGGATACGGTGAACCCCATATCGCCCACCTGAAGGAAGGCGTTTTACGGTGTATTGAATAAAGAATCCCAGGGGGCTAGAAGCAGCTAGAAATATTCTAGATTAGTCTTGACATGACTATGCTAATTGCATATATTTTTCGATATGAAAGTACGACTGACACAAGCAGCAAAACAACTCGGAGTTCATCCTGATACTCTTAGAAGATGGGCAAACGCTGATAAGATTAAGGTTGCTGGCACAACACCAGGTGGGCAAAGACTCTTTGATCTGAACGAGATCGCCCAAGCGATTAACCCAAATCCGAAATTTTATTAGACAACCCAAATCCGAAATTTTATTAGAAAAGCTACCCTAAAACTTAACTTCTAGATTTTTTTCGCTCCTAATGTATTAGTCGACCTGAGTATTCGGGTTCGAAATATGGTTTCAGTTTTATTT